>DSBM01000056.1 GCA_011049425.1 Candidatus Aminicenantes bacterium | reverse complement strand
CCGAAGTGGTGAGCGGTGACCTGTGCCCTCTGGGTATTTGTGCCCGAAAGGGTACTCTCATGCAGCCTTATCATTTTTTCAAATATGCATAACCCCCAAACCCACACAAAATGGAAGAGAACCGAAAGTTGAAAGTGAAAAGTCGAAAGTATAAAAATCGGCTAGGGGCAAGGGGCGAACTGTTTTCCCGCCCTCAACTCCCTCAACTTCTTATCCTGCTATCTTTTTGTTGTTTTAGCGTTGAATCAATGGTATAATCCGATATGAACAAGTTGAAAACCGGAATTGAGATTTCGCCAACCCTTTTCCCGGCTTTGTGCCGGGCCCCTTTTCCCGGGATCCAAACTGAATGCGCGCAATCTTTCCAGGTCGTCAACGGGGAATATAATGAAATTTACTGAATTTGAATTGGATCAAGCCCTGCTGCAGGGCATTGAGGAAACGGGCTTTGAGGAGTGCCTGCCCGTGCAGGCGGCAACGCTGCCCGTAACTTTACAAGCCAAGGATGTCACGGTTCAGTCGCAGACGGGAACGGGAAAAACCGCCGCGTTCCTGATCACGATTTTCCAGCGCCTGCAACACGATAGCCGTGTCAAGGGAAAAAAGGCCCTGATCGTGGTTCCTACGCGTGAACTGGCGGTACAGATCGAAAAAGACGCCATGGAGATCGGCGCACGCATGAACTTTGTCATCGGCTGCTTTTACGGAGGAGTGGGATACAACCAGCAGGAAACGCTGATCCGCCGCAATGTGGACGTCATTATCGGGACTCCCGGCCGGCTTCTGGACCTGAACGGTTCCAGAAAATTGAGTTTCCGGGATGTGGCGATTCTGGTAATTGACGAGGCGGATCGCTTGTTTGACATGGGGTTTTTGCCCGATATCCGCCGCATGCTGCGACGCATGATGCCTCCCCAGCATCGTCAGACCATGCTCTTCTCCGCGACCTTGGGATACGAGGCCCGTTCCATTTCGCGTGAATTCATGAATCGGCCCGAAAGGATCGAGATCCAGCCTGAAAAGGTGACGGTGGACAAGATCACCCAGGTGATGTACCACGTGGGGCATCGCGAGAAAATGCCGCTGTTGCTGGGATTGCTTAAAAGGGATCAACCGGAAAACACGCTGATCTTTACCAACACCAAGCATATGGCGGAAAAGGTCGACTTCCACTTAAAGGCAAATGGCTATGCCAGTGAATTTTTGATGGGCGACCTGCCGCAAAAAAAACGCCTGCACATTATTGCTGAATTCAAGGCCGGCCGCATTCCCATCCTGGTGGCAACGGATGTGGCGGCGCGGGGACTGCACATCGAGGACCTGGACCTGGTGGTCAATTACGATTTACCCGGAGATTGTGAAAACTACGTGCACCGCATCGGCCGCACTGCGCGCGCGGGCAAGAGCGGCAAGGCGATTTCACTGGCTTGTGACGACTTTATATTTAACCTTGACGCCATCCAGGAGTTTATCGGCATGCGCATACCCACCGAATCCGTGAATCCCGGCCTGTTGGTGCGCAGCAAGGTCTCGGATCGTGATTTCCGTGATAAGCGCCGCGGCGGGGGAGAGAATGCTCCACGCACGGGCAGTGGTGGTAACAGGCGTTCATCCGCTCGCGGGGATTCACGAAGACCGGCTGTAAGGGGGCGCGGGCAGTCATCCGTCAACAGCACGAATTCGGCAGGAAGCCGCAACAATCCGCAGCAAAAGCGCCGCGAACCAATGGCAACATCCCGAAAAAATACCGTCACAACCAGGCGTCCAACCGATCAGTCCCCCGCAAGGGATCGGGACCGCGCTCCCAAGCGGCGGCCGCCGAATGACGCTCGAGCGGAAAAACCCCGGCGCCGGAGTGCCAGGCCGTCAACTGCTTCGCAAAAGACCGTTCCCGACGCGTCTCCTTTGCAAGTTTTGGATTCTGTAAAGCCCAATTCGACCCCGGGCCGCCTCAGTCGTTTGCTTAAGCGGTTGAGAAACAACCGGCGCGGGAATTAGCCGATTGGGTTGCGGATTGTAAGCCTGGAACTTTCCAGTTTTCTTTTTCGTATGTTTACCCATGAAGTGGTTGCCCCATGAGTTGCCGAATCCGTTTCATCAAAACACTGTGGTTGCCTGTATTTCACCCCGGCAACCACCTCAAGTAGATTCCAAGGAGGAAAAGATGAGATCCATGCAATTATCTGAAACAATCCGGCCGGCACGAACGGTCCGGACAATGCTGGTTGCGTTCGCGGCCGTGTTGTCCCTGGTTTGCGCGCCGTTGTCCGCCGCTGAAGGGCCGGACATGTTGAAACGTTTTCCCCATATTCACGGTGATACCGTGGTGTTCGTTTCCGGGGGGGACATCTGGAAAGCCCCGGTTTCCGGAGGCGAAGCGGTGCGCTTGACCCTGCACGACGGGGAAGAGCTTTACCCCCGGATCTCTCCGTGCGGCAAATGGGTCGCATTTACGGGAGAATACGACGGCAATGCCGACGTTTACGTGATGAACATCTACGGCGGAAAGATCACCCGCGTCACCTGGCACCCCGCTCATGACCAGGTATTGGGCTGGCACGCCGGCAGCGGACGCATCCTGTTCGTGTCCGGCCGCTACAGTTATTCGCGCTTTCAACGCCTTTACCTGATTAAGCCCGACGGCACCGACCTGGAGGAACTGCCCATGCCGGAAGCCGGTACCGGCAGTTTCTCACCCGATGGCGCCCACATCGCTTACAACAAGACCCGCCGCGAAGACCGCACCTGGAAGCGGTACCGCGGCGGACGGGCCCAAGAGATCTACATTTTCAATCTCCAGACCCTGGAGGAAAAAAACATCAGTGGTTTTGAGGGCACCGACCGCGCTCCCATGTGGCTCAGGGACAAGGTCTACTTTGTATCGGATCGTGACGGTGTGCTCAACATCTTTTGTTACAATACTCAGAACGGAGAGACTCAACAGGTCACGCGCCATCGCGAATATGACGTTCTCCGGCCGGGAGCGGGAGAGACGCGCATTGTTTACGAAGTCGGTGGAGATATCTGGCTCCTGGACACGGAAAACAACGAAAATCGCAAGCTGGCCATTACCATGCGTGCGGATGCGCCCGAGACCCGGCCGCTGATCCGTGATGTCGCCAGGTACATCACCGATTTCAGCCTTTCGCCGGACGGTGAATCCGCGTTGGTCACCGCCAGGGGAGAGGTGTTCAGCCTGCGCGTAAAAGACGGGGTGACCCGCAATGTCAGTCGCGACTGCGGCGCCAGGGACAAAGACGCCGTCTGGTCTCCGGACGGCAAATACCTGGCATATTTCTCTGACGCCACGGGGGAATACGAGGTGGTGGTCGAGGACGCAAAGGGCGATACAAAGGCACGTACATTGACCCGCCACCAGGATGGCTACCGCCATACTCTGCGCTGGTCTCCGGATGGAAAAAATCTCGCCTTTGCCGACAGCAGCCTGCATTGCCGCATCCTTGATGTGAACAGCCGCAAAATCATTACGGTGGACAAAGCCGAGTACGAACACGTGGATGTGTCCTTGGACCTCAAACCCATTTACGATTTCACCTGGTCGCCGGACAGCCGTTACCTGGCGTATTCCAAGATGAACAGCGAACTGGTCTACCAGTTGCACGTGTTCGATATTCAGAGTGGAAAGTCACGCTGTGTCAGTAACGGGCGCTACAACGATTTCAACCCCGTGTTTTCCGAGGACGGCAAACGCCTGTTCTTTGTGTCCAACCGTCACTTCAAACCCACTTACTGCGATTTCCAATGGGAAATGGTATACAAGGACGCGGCCGGTATCTTCAGCATCAGCCTGAAAAAGAACCTGCCCGCCCTCTTCCCTCCGAAAGGCGTCACGGCCGAACCCGTGATTCCGGTTGCCACGAAAAAGCAACCTCCCGCATGTGAAATCGAATTTGACGGCATTGCGGATCGCGTAGAGGCGTTCCCCCTGTCGGCGGGTAATTACCGCAGCCTTCACCCGGCATCCGGGCATCTTTTCTATCTGAACTCGGACAAAGGGGATTTCAACCGCTTTGAATTCCGCGGCACCGGCCCCATGGATTTAATGGCGTTCGCATTCAAAAGCGGAAAATCGGAATTGGTGACCGGGGGGATCAGCGGATACGCTATTTCCCGTGACGGCAACAAGGTGATTTTCCGCAAGGGACCAAAATTGTTTGTGGCTGCCGGTTCAGCCCGAAAGGTGAAAGGGACCCCCCTGAACCTTTCAGGCTTGCGCATGCGCCTGGATCCGCGCCGCGAGTGGCGCCAGATCTTTAACGAGGCCTGGCGCATGGAACGGGATTTTTACTACGAGCCCAACATGCACGGCCTGGACTGGCCGGCCATGCGTGAAAAATACGCCCGCTTGCTGGATCGCGCCACCTGCCGCCAGGATATCCGCTTCGTTATCGGCGAATTGATCGGCGAATTGAATACATCCCATACCTATGTCTACGGCGGGGACCGCATGCGTGAAGCCCCGCGCGTCAGCGTGGGCCTGCTGGGTGTGGATTGGGAAGCAAACACCCAAAACAGGCGTTGGCGCATTGAGCGCGTCTTAACCGTTCCGGAATGGACGGCCAACGTGGTCCCGCCCCTCAGCCATCCCGGCCTCAATGTCGGCGACGGTACGTACGTATTGGCGGTCAACGGCGAAAACGTCACTACCGCGCGCAACATTTACAGCTATTTCGTGGATTTGGCGGGCAAGCCTGTTCAGCTCACCATCAACTCCAGGCCCGATATCCAGGGCGCCCGGACCGTTACCGTTGTACCCGCCCACAACGACAGTTACCTGCGTTACGTGGACTGGGTGGAGCGCAACCGCCGCACCGTGGATCAATTATCCGGGGGAAAACTGGGCTATGTGCATTTGCCCGATACCTACAACGGTTCCGCCATGGTGTTTCCCAAATACTTTTTTACCCAGACCCGCAAAAAGGGCATCTTGGTGGACGGCCGCTTCAATGGCGGCGGGCTGGATCCCGGAGTTTTCCTGCGGCGTTTGGCCACCAATCCGCATACGTACTGGACAAGGCGCTATTCTCATGACCAGACCTCGCCGTTCTTCGCCCCCAGGGCGCACATGGCCTTGCTGACCAATCGCGAGGCCGGGTCAGGCGGTGACATGCTGCCGCGTCAATTCCGGCTCATGAACATGGGTCCCATTATCGGTACCCGCACCTGGGGAGGATTGGTGGGCGTATCCCAATTCCTGTCGTTGATTGACGGTGGCGGGCTGACCGCTCCGGATTACCGCATTTACGATCATGAAGGCAAGTGGGTGGTGGAAAATGTCGGGGTCAAGCCGGACATCGAAGTGGAGCTCGAAGCCGCCGCCATGCGCGAAGGCCGTGACAACCAGTTAATGACGGCCATCGAATACCTGATGAAAAAAGTAAAAGAAGACCCGATGACCTGGCCGGAACATGAACCCTATCCCGTGGACAAAACCCGCGGCAATTAGTTAAGTACTGTTGCAGGGGGCCGGGCATGACCCGGCCCCCCTTTTTTTCATGCGTTTGTTCTGCAGGTGCAAAAGAGCCCTTTCCCATGCCGGGCACCTGGTGCGTGTGTTCCTGTTTCAGCCGGTCTGCCCGGTTTGTAACAACCCCCTGGTTCATTTGGATGAAAACCTGTTGTGCCGGCGCTGCCTGGCTGAGCTGGTTGCCTCCGCCGATCCCGCTTGCCCGCGTTGCGCATGCCCGGTATCCAACGACGGCGGTCTTTGTGTGCAATGCATGCATGCGCCGCCGCCGTTTCTGGAAACCCGTTGCGTGGCCGCTTACGAGGGGATTTTTCGTGAAGTGATCCTGCGCTACAAATACGGCGGTGTGGTCGGCTTGGCCAAACCTTTGTCCCGTTGCCTGCCGCCGCCTGATTTTCAGAATCTTGGAGCTGAAAGCCAAATCCTGGTTACGGTTCCCGACGATCCAGGCCGCAAACGCGCTTTTTCTCCCATGCAAGAGATCGCCCGGCGCTATGCCCGGCTGCATCACATTCCGTTTCGTCCAAAAGCCCTGGCCAAGGTCCGGTCAACCCCGCCCCAAGCCGGTTTGAGCCTGTCCGCGCGCAAGCGCAACCTGGCCGGGTCCTTTCGTTGTCGTGGCAAATATGTACGGGACAGGGATGTGGTGTTAATGGATGATGTGTTTACCACGGGAAGCACCTTGAATGCCTGTGCCCGCGAATTGGGCCGCGCCGGGGCCCGGGTGCGGGTGATTGCCCTGGCGCGCACACCCTGAACACGTTGACAAACGCCTGGTGCCTGTGCTAGATTCCAACTTCCTCCGAGTCCTGTCCGCTACGGTCTTTCGTTGCAGGCTAGGCGGCCGGACCGACAGGGTGGTGCTGGAAACGGCGCCGCCTTCCAAACTTGAAAAGGAGGTTTGCCATGGTGCAACCAAAGAAGCCCCCTTTTTCCTCTATTTGATTCTTTCCATATCCATTGTCGCCCTGGCGGCGGGTACGGATGAAAAGGAAAGCAAGCCGGAACAGAAGCGGAAGCCCATTATCGAAGAGGTAGTGGTAACGGGTAAGGCCCCGGCCCAGCAACCCATTTCACGGGTATCACGGATTCCGCGTGCCACCATCGACGCGCTGATCCCCGCCCACATGGATGATGTGGTCAACTACACCACCGGGGTGTATGCCACGGACGGGAACAAGAATGAATCGCGGCTGATGATCCGCGGATTGGGGTCGAGTCGCATCACCCTCATGCTGGATGGTATCCCGGTTTATGATCCCTATTTCAACTCCTTTGATTTGAAAAGCATTTCCGCAACCAACGTGGACAGCGTGAAGGTGATCAAGGGGCGAGTTCGGTATTGTATGGCGCAAACACCCTGGGTGGTGTGTTGAACGTGGTGACGCGGCGTCCTGACCAACCGTATTTTTCTTTGAACTCCAGTTTCGGCGATAACGAAACCATGCTTATCAACGCCTCGGGCGGGGCCGCCTTCAAGCGTATCACCGTGCAGGTGGATGCCGTTCTGGACCGTTCCGATGGCTATGATGTCCGCCGCAACGGTGGACGGGTCCTGCGCCTGAACAGCGACCATGACCGCCTCAACCTCAACGGCAAGATCTATTTTTCGCCTTCGCAGAACTCGGAAATCATGGCCCAGGTGATGTTCAACCAATCTGAGTTCGGTCTTCCCGCGGCCACCGAATACCTGAAAGCCAGGATTTGGCGTTTCACGGATTGGCAGCGCCTGCAGTTGAACCTGGGAGGCACCTTTTCTTTGCTTCAGCAAGGTGTTTTGCGGGTGCGTACCTACTATGTGCGCCTCTTTAATGTGCTGGATCAGTACCGGGATTTCACCTTTGCGCAGAGGCAGTGGGAATCCACTTACAAAAATCATTCCCTGGGAGCGATCGTTTCCGGTGAATATCCGCTGTTTCAAGGGCATGATCTGAAGTTCAACCTGACTTTCAATGATAACGTCGTGCGTCAGCAGGGAGATATCGGTGACCCCTGGGAAGAATTCAACCGCGGCGTGCTGTCGCTGGGACTCGAAGACCATATCCGTCTGAATGACCGCTGGACCGTGGTGGCGGGGGTCAGCCTGGATGCCCTGTACAAGAATTCAAAAGAGAGTGAATCCCGTCTCAATCCCATTCTGGGTCTGCGTTACATGCCCCGTGAATGGCTGGCGTTTCATGCCGGCTTCGCCCACAAATCCCGTTTCCCCTCCATGAAATCACTCTATGGCTCATCAGGCAATCCGGACCTGCAGTCTGAATACGGTAACAGCATTGAAGCGGGTTTTACCCTGGATCGGAAGTGGCGCATCGAGGCGGCTGTTTTTATTAATCGTATTCAGGACATGATTCAGTCTTACCGTGGTCTGGACGGCTACCTGGTGGTAACCGCGGTTGACGGGTACCGCGTGGTTTTTGGAGCTTCCGAAGTGTTTAACCGCAACGATGGCAATGCCGTCATGCTGCTGGATGGCGGATTGTGTGAAAACAAAGGTCCCTGGGCGTTGTTTCCGGGGCCGGATTTCTTTTCCGACTGCGCCATCAGCGGGATCAACGGGATCAGAATAGAAAAGTTGGAATGAAGGAGACAGGGGGCGGGAAGGCAGGAAAAACGGCGGGGGGCGGTTCACGAACCGCCCTGTAGAACGTAGAAAGTAGAACGTAGAAAAAAGCATATTTTTACTGGTTTTGAAGTTTTTGCTTTCGACTTTAGACTTTCAACTTAGTGTTTCCCCTGGCCACTTGCCACTCGCTTCTGGTGTCCTGACACCTGATACCTGTATCCTGCCTTCTTCTTTGTTTGCTTATTGAAAACCGAGAGCTGAGGGGGTAGAATAGGCCCGATGACCACTGCCAATTTGATCACCATTACCCGCATCGTCCTCGTTCCCATCTTCCTGGTGATTCTCTTGACGGAGATGCAGAACAAGGAGATCATTGCTTTTGCCCTGTTTATCCTGGCATCCGTATCGGATGCCCTGGACGGATATTTCGCCCGCCGTTTCAACCAGATCACACCCCTGGGCAAGTTCCTGGACCCCCTGGCGGACAAACTTTTGGTCGCGGCAGCGCTGCTGGCACTGGTCTACCATCAGTACGTGGAGACCTGGGTCGCGGCCATCATCATTCTGCGGGAGATTTTGATTACCGCGTTGCGGTTTTACTCGCTGGTGCAGGAATCGGTGTTTTCGGCTTCATGGCTCGCCAAGAAAAAGACCCTGATGCAGATTATCGGCATCTCGGTACTGATCATTCACCCCAAGATGCCGAAGCCCAACTTCTTTTTCTGGGCCGGCACCATTATCCTGTATTTTGCCGTGGTGTTGACCGTGTACAGCGCGTTTGAATACGTGTTGAAGTATGCCAGACCAAATCAGGAATAATAATTGCCTTACAAGAAGTACCCGCTGATCCGTCCCGCGGGGACACGCCTGGAATCCATTCATGACCGTGTGCCGCGCATCGATCGAAGTAATTTCGCCCAATGTGTATACCCGGGATGCAGTGTAGCTGAGTTCTTTTCCGCGTTGCCCAGAACCGGTGCCGCCGTCGATCTGGGCGCCTTGGCCGGGCGCCTGCGCGCGGCACGCAACCAGGATCTCGCGGTGATCATGGGCATGGATGATGCCGCCGCCGAATCCGCTTTGCAGCCCCTGATCATCGATCTCATGGAGCGGGGATGGATATCGGCCATGGCTGTTTCCTGGAACGTGGCCGTGACCGATTTTGAAATCGCACTTACCGGTAATATCGGTCAGAAAATCGCGAAAGGCGGAGCATTTTCCGTGGCCGAAGAAACCGGGCTGCTCTTGAATGCCGGCCTGAAAGAGGGGATGCAAAGAAAGATCGGATGCGGTGAAGCCATCGGCCTGTACATGACCGAGGCCGGTTTCCCTTTTTCCTCTCTCAGCCTGCTCTATACGGCCTATAAACTAAACATTCCCGTAACCGTTCATCCCGGCGGCGGCCGGAATCCAACCCGCCTACATCCTCACCACGATTGCGCTGTTCTTGCCTCCCTGGGAGAGAAGGACTTCCTGTTTCTGGCATCGATTCTGGGCCGCATGGAAGGGGGCGGGATTTGGGTCCAGGCCGGCCATTCCGCCCTGCTGGTTGGAATCTTGCTTGAGGCCATTCATTTCTGTGCGGCAAACGGCATGCCGCTTCCGCAACTGGATGCCGGACTATTGCTGGACTCCGTGCCCTGTCGGGAAGAAGAAAACTTCATGCATGAATGCCGCGAAGCCGGTGGGTGGTGCCGCCGCATTCCCGGGGATTTGTCCCTGCTGTTACCGCTGCTGGCCGCCTTGTTGCTGAACCCGGCCGCGGAGGAGAATACGCGGGAGGAGGCATGACGGTTCATTTTTCTTGCGCGGCCCGCGGCATGATACGTATGATTCGAAAAAGGCAAAAGCCCTGTGGCGGTTGGATCACCGGGACCGTGCTGGGTCATACCTGGATTGTCGACAACCTGGTTATGTGGGATTCTAAAGAACCGCCCGGCCATGAAGAAATCGCAATCGCGGTCGATGCCTGGGAAGAAGAGCTGATCGGCGTGTTTTCCGCTTTCAAGCAGCAAGCGGATGAATCCGCTTGCTTTGCCGGCCTGATGGTCCGCATTTTTGGCCGCCACCTGGAAGCAATGGAAGGTCAAGGTTTTCCACGGCAGCCATTTACTCGAATCCAGGAGGATGGGTGATCACATGCTTGAGTTGACACCAAAGGACAAGGCATGGTTGCTGCGCCAGGCCCGGGAAACGATCGCCCGCCACCTGAAAGGCATGCCCGCCCCGGATGATCTCCCACCTTCCGAGGCGCTGAAAGCGATGAGCGGTGTGTTCGTGACATTGCACATCGGCGGGAATCTGCGGGGATGTATCGGCATGCCGCTGCCACGACAATCCGTATACGCGGGAGTCAGGGAAAACGCGATAGCGGCTGCTTTCGAAGATCCGCGTTTTCCTCCACTGAGGATTTCAGAACTTTCCAGCGTGAAGATTGAGATATCCGTTATGACGCCACCGCAAATGGTCTCGGGGCCGAATGAGGTTGTAGTGGGACGGGATGGAATCATCATCACGCGGGGAACACTTCGTGGTCTGTTGTTGCCACAGGTCCCGGTGGAACAGGGATGGTCTCGTGAACAGTTTCTCAGTTACGGTTGTTTGAAAGCGGGTCTGCCCGCGGACGCCTGGAGGCAAGGGGTTCGCATCGAGACCTTCCAGGCCTTGGTATTCGGGGAAGAAGCCCGGAAAGAAAGTGAAAAGAAGATGACAGGAAAAAATCAGTCGAAAGTATAAAACTCGGCCAATGGCAAATGGCTATTGGCGAGGGGAAGGGATCGGGAGCTTTTGTTTTGAATTTTGATCATTGGGATTTTGGATTTGTTTCGGATTTCGAATTTCGTGCTTCGAATTTGAGTTATGAATGACCCAATGACGCGAGCGGAGCGAGCAAATGACCACAATGACAATTAATAATTTTTCAACTTTCCAACTATTCAACTTTTTTTTAAGGAGTTACCATGGACCTTCAATTAAAGGATCAAGTAGCCCTGGTCACCGCGGCCTCCCGGGGCTTGGGATTTGCAGTGGCGGACGCGCTGGCAGGGGAGGGGGCGCGGGTTGTCATGTCTTCCCGTACGCAAGCGGTTGACACCGCGGCTGAACGCATTGCGCAGCGTGGTGTGTATCCACCCCTGGCCATGCAGGCGGACCTGACAAAACCCCTGGAAATCAAGCGATTGGTGGAGAAAACCCTGGACGCGTATGGACGCATTGACATCCTGTTCATCAACGCAGGCGGGCCGGATCCAGGTAACTTCATGGACCTGGATGTGTCTCAATGGGAAGCGGGAATGAAGCTGACCATTATGAGTGCCGTGCAGTTGTGCCAGGCGGTTGTGCCGGCCATGATCGAGCAACAGCAAGGAAGCATTGTGGCCTCCCAGTCGATGTCGGTTAAGCAACCGGTGGAGAACCTCACTTTGTCAAATGCGTTGCGTCCGGCCGTGGTGGGGTTGATGAAATCACTGGCCGATGAGTTGGGTCCCAGGGGCATTCGCGTAAACACGATTCACCCGGGGTGGACGCAAACAGAGCGTGTGGATCAACTGGTCAAAAACCGCAGCCAAACCAATGGTACCAATGAAAATAGAGAACGTGAGCGCATTACCCGCGCAATTCCACTGGGAAGGATGGGCACAGCAGAGGAGTTCGGCCGGGCGGCGGCATGGCTGGCGTCACCGGCGGCATCATTTATCCATGGCCAGGCGCTGGTTGTTGACGGGGGCGAAACCCGCTTCCCGCTGTGATAATCGTCTAAAATCAGGCGGAAGAGCACCATGAAAAAAGAGATTTTCAAGGATGGAATCGGATTGGCACTGGGCGGGGGCGCGGTGCTTGGAGCGGCCCATGTCGGGGTGCTCCGCGCCCTGGATGAAATGAAGATCCCGATAAAGTGCATCAGTGGAACCAGCATCGGCGCTTTTGTGGGAACACTTTACGCGGGGGGGCTTTCCTGGAAAGAGATTGAGACCATTGCGCTTGACTTGAAATGGCTGGATATTTCACGCATCCGGCCCAGCCGTTACGGATTGCTGTCAAACGAGAAACTGGGAAACATCATAAAAAAACAAATTGGTGATCTCGGTTTCGAGGACACAAAAATTCCCATGGCCATGATGGCCACGGATGTCGCAACGGGAGAGAAGGTGGTGCTGAACAGCGGTAAAATGGCAATGGCTGTCATGGCCAGTACATGTATTCCCGGCTTGTTTGCTCCCGTAGAGATCAACGGGCGGTTGCTGGTTGATGGTGGTGTTGTCGAGAACGTACCCCTGTCGCCTCTGTCCGACATGGAGGCGGAATTTGTGATCGGCGTGGACCTCAATGCCCGCAGCAAACGCAGACGTCCCGAAAATATCGTGGAAGTGCTGTTGAATACGTTTGATTTCCTCTTAATGAACGCAACCCGGCTGCAGACGCAAAAAGCAGACCTGTTGATCCAGCCGGACCTTTCCGAGTTCAGCATGGTAGATACCGACCAGGTGGCGGAACTCATCGAAGTCGGATACAGCGAAAGCCTGAAAGCCTTGAAAAACGATAAACCTAAGGCGTAAATCGAGCCTGCGGTTCTTGTTCATTTTGTGTTGAGAGGTTATAATCCTCATTATGAGCAAGTTGAAATGGATTTTGGGACTTTCTTTTCTGGCGGGCATGCTTTTGTTGCTCTCACACTGTTCGGTTTCTTCCGTCCCCATGCAGGTACTGGTTCCGGCGGAAGTGTCGATCGAACAGGCAATCGAACACGTGGGCATCATGGACCATTCCCGCAGGAATCGGCGGCGCATGGCGGATCTGACTGAAGGGTTCTTGACCCGGGAATCGATTGTCGCCGATGCGACCGCGGCCGAGTTCTGTCTGAAAGGGCTGGCGGAGAAGTTGAACGCTTCTCCCCGTTTCACTCCGGTGGTCATCTACGGAGAACAGGCCGCGGGCATCAATCTGTATGGCATGCCTCGCGACCTTCCCTGGGAAGCTGTACAGCGGATTTGCGACAGATACCGCCTGGACGCCCTGATCGTGCTGGAGCATTACGAATCGGATATATTTTTAAAACAGAGAGGCTCCAGAAAGAAAGGCGAGGATGATGAGTCCCGGCGTCATGAATTCAAACTCACCATTTCCGTGGGGTCTGGATGGAAGATATATGTCCCAGATTCACGCCGGGTCATCGACGCAGACATCTACCGGGACAGCAAGCATTGGAATGCCTCGGGGAAGAGCAGAAGAGAGGCCATGCGGCGCCTGCCGGATAAGCGCGAGGCCATCAACCAGGCTGGATACTATTCGGGAATGCGTTACGGAGAACGCATTTCGCCGACCTGGATTACACTGACCCGAACCTATTACAGCAAGGGTTGTCCTGAATTTGAAACGGCCAAGCGTTATGTCAGAAGCGGTGATTGGCAAGCGGCGGAACAACTGTGGCTCGATGTGGCCGACGGACCGGACAGGGAACTTGCCGGTAAGGCCACCTACAACCTGGCGTTCAGCGCTGAAATCCGCGGCAAATTGGAACAGGCGCTTGAGTTGGCACGAAAAGCCTATAACCGGTTCGGTAATCGCAAGGCGTTCAACTACATGGGGGAATTGCAAGCCCGAATTTTGGAGCGGCAGCGTCTTGAGGAGCAACTGGATTAGAGTTGGAAATTATAGTTCTCTTCCATTTTATGTGGGTGGAAGTCAATTAAAAAAAAGGGGAAAGCTGCAGGGGAGTACCCTCGCGGGCATAAATACCCAGAGGGCATAAGTCACCGCTCACCACTTCGGTCCAGGACCATTGCGGTACTTGTAGAAGGTAGAAAAAAGCATTAAAAGGTTTATTGCTTTTCGATTTCGACTTTCAACTTTTCACTTGTATTCCCTCTCCAACTCTCTAACTTTTCAACTCTCCAACTTTAATTATCCAAAAATCCGTATTTACATACTTACAAGCACCGTCCCCAGTTCACGCGAAAGTTGAAAACAAGGGCTTCTGCCAGCATATATTGTGATGGGGAGGGAGGATGCCATGATTGATGAACAACTGGTTCACATTGTAGAGTCCCGTGCTGAAGCTATTGCCGGGCAGTGGGCAAAAGAGATCCGTGCCAGTCGCTACACCCCCACGTACAGCCGTTTCTCTCACGCAGAGTTGACGGAAAGAAGTCGCCGGGTTTACGAAAACCTCGGTAACTGGCTGGACATGGATACCGGCAGCGATGAAATCGGCCGCGAATATGCCCAATTGGGTCGCACCCGTTACATGGAAGGGTTCCCCCTCAGCGAGATCCTGTACGGATTGCATATCACCAAAAAAGTGGTCTGGCGCCATATCATGTCTTCCGGATTGTTGAATTCAGCCCTGGAGATCTATCGCGCCCTGGATTTGATCGTGCGCTTGTTCCACTTCTATGACCTGGCCGCTTTTTTTATCGCACGGGGTTATCAGGATGCGTTGTACCTGGCGCTGAAAAGGGAGTCCCGGGATACGAGCCTAAGTCTGGAAGAGGTCTTGCGCGGAGAGATGCCGGTCGAACCCCTGATCACAAGTCAACAGGCTACGGCGCGGAGTTGGTTGGAGAGCTGGAACCTGTTCAAAACCCGTTGATTGACGGCTGTCACTGACTCGAATAATGTGAATTTCCCTTTTGAGCTGACCGCGGTTTGTGGTACAATCCGGACTGATATCGGGGTGTAGCGCAGCCTGGTAGCGCGCACGGTTCGGGTCCGTGAGGTCGGAGGTTCGAATCCTCTCACCCCGATTTTTATCTAAAGTACTCTATTTTAAGTCCGGCAGGTTCTGATAAATCTCTTTGCGATGGCCGATTCTGACCACAAGAACCCAGATTTCTTTTTCATTGAATACATACAAAACGCGATAATCGCTTACTCGAAAACTCCATAAAGTTCCGTCGCGACTCTTCAGCGGTTTCCCCGCTTTACGTGGATCAGGCAACAACTTTGTTCTGATATCTTTAAGGATCCGGGCCGCAGCTTCTTTGCCGATATGCCGAAAGTCCTTTTTGACGCTTTCCTTGAATAGCAATTTGAACATCTTGTGTTCACAAGGAGGCATTGAGGGCGTTCTAAATATCCCAGCCCAGGTCATTCAAGAATTCTTTTTCTGAAAGAACCTTGTCAGCGGAATTTTTTAATCGATCAATGGCTATTTGATAATCGGCCCAGGTGCTTAGATACATCTCGATCGCTTCCCGGACAATGGCTCCCCGCTTGCGATTCCGTTGTTCTGCGACGGCATCGAGATCTTTGTACATATCCAAAGGTAAACGCGCCGTAATGACCTTATCTTTGATTGAATCCATTCTTTTTTTTCGCAACAAGTATACATCGTAAACAATGTAATGTCAACAGAAAGAAGTTGAGGGGGGAAAAGAATGTAGGGGAACCCGGAGTGTGTGTAGGATCAACTTTCCAACTTTATTTGCGGCATCATCGCCTCGAGTATCTGCTTCAGTGTTTTTAGATTTCGCACCGCTTGCCCCTTGTAGTGGTTGTTGCCGGAAATAAAGACCGGCGACCCGGAGCGGGAGTGGGTGCGTACAGCTGCGCAGGCGATTTCTCTTAATTCAGCGGCGGAATAGTCGTAATCATAACGCGCGTCTCGGCCGGAACCCGAGAACCATTCCGCGGCGTTGCGGCCGTGAAGGCGGAGATATTCCACACCTGATCCCGTGGACAGGCTGGTTAACGGCAGGGAACGGGAGAGACGTGGCTGATCGATGTTGGTCCAGCACAATCGGCGGTTTCGCAAAAAAGCCAATGTGGAATCGCGGTTCCAGGTGCGGTGGCGAAATTCAACCGCAATGGGAATATCACGAAAAAAATCCCGCAAACGGTCGACCCGGTCGAGGTTTGCGTCTGTGCAGTGAAAGGAATAGGGGTATTGGGCCAGGATGCCTGCCAGTTTGCCGGCTTCGCGCAAGGGCTGGATGGCTGCGGTGAATGCTTTGCTCTGTAGTTCATCCGAACTGTTCTCATGTGTAAAGGCGCGATTGAGCTTGACCCAGAACTGAAAAGCGCTCACGTCCCGGATTTGTTGCACCCAGCCTTGGGTGAGGCGTGGAGAGGGGATGCGGTAAAAGGTAGTGTTTATTTCAACGAAATCGAAAATTTCGGCCAGGAAACGCAAAGCGGAAAACCCCGGCGGCTGGGGATGGGGATAAACCGTACCCTGCCAGTCCGCATAACTCCAACCCGCGGTTCCCAGGCGGAAAAGAATGCGTGGGTCCGGCATTTTCAGGGCTGATGGTTGTCTGCTACAGCAGGAAGGGAGTCCAGGATCTCTTCCTGGAGACGCTCCATTTCGCCGCTGTCGATTTCATGGTCAAATCCGGCCAGGTGAAGCAGGCCGTGGATTAAGAGCAACTGCAGTTCGCGTGAAACCGAGTGTCCGGCTTTTCGGGCTTGTTCCCGGGCCAGGGGAAGGCAGATAAAGATGTCTCCGCAATAATAACCATCGGGAAGCTCTTCCTGAATGGGGAAGCTGAGCACATCCGTGGGCGCGTTGATTCCCCGGTGACGCTGGTTCAACTCACGCGCTTCTTTGTCCGTACCGATAAGTACAGTGACGTCGCCGCGCAAACGCAGGCGGGAAACCGTCCGATCCGCAGCGGCTTGCAAACTGCTCAAGCATGCCGAACCGGTGTTGTCATTTATCTGAATCATTTTCTTTGGTGTCGGTGAAATCAAAACCCGGGTAGGCCACGCGCCTGTGGTAAATGGAAGAAAGCTTTTTGTAAAAACTCGTGGCAATGGTATTCAGGGCGTAAAACGTCAATCCCCGGCATTCATCAAACTGGTTCTCTTCCACGTTGGAAGTCACTATCTGGCGGATAACATTGCGGATCTCCTCGTCAGTGGGTGAAGAAAGGGTCTTGGATGCCGCTTCCACCTGGTCGGCCAGCATGATGATGGCGTTCTCAATGTTATGGGGTTTGCGTCCCGGATAGCGAAAAAGGCCGGAATCAATTTCGTTCGTGTCCACATTGGCGTCATTCTGGGCTTTTTCATAGAAATAGTGGACGGTTTTTGTACCGTGGTGTTGCATGATAGCATCGCGTAAGGGTTGGGGCAGTTTCAGTTTGCGGGCTTCTTCCATGCCGTCTGACAGGTGGGCGATGATCATTTTGGCGCTTTCCAGTGGAGACAGCTTTTCGTGGGGATCGGGGTAGATGGTATGATTTTCCGTAAAGAACTGGGGGTTGCCGATCTTGCCGATATCGTGGTACAACGCCATGGCGGTTAACAACAAGGGGGATAGTTTCAGTTCAGGCGCGCAGGACTCGGCCATTGACGCCACCATTTGCGAATGATGGTAGGTGCCGGGGGCGTTTTCCAGCATCTGGCGGAAGATGGGAAGGTTCAGGTTGGTTAATTCAATGAGTTTCAAGTCCGTGACCAGTTTGAACATGATCTCCCATAATGGAATAATGAAGTTGGCCAGAATGGGGGAAAGCAGGGCGGAAAGCGTTCCCATTCCCAGATGCGCAAGTATCAGGCCCGAGTCCGGGTTGTCGGAGCGGGTCAGGTCCATGAGCAGGATCAGGAAAAGGTTTGCGGGCAGCAACCAGAATATGGCCACTTTCAGGATGGGCGATCTTTTCAAGCGCTGATAGTATTCAATTCCAAAAGATACAGCCAGATTGCCTAGAAGGATGTACAGGCTGATCTGAAAGTTCCATCCCGCCACAATGGCTCCGGCCAGCGCATTGGCGAATGAAAACACAACCGCGCTTTGCAGATTAAAGATAAATGCAATGATCAGGGCGCCGGTGCCGAAGGGGATGGCAAATAGAATCCCTTGCTGATCGATTCCGGACAGAATGCTGAGATTCTTGGCCACCAGGGGAAGCAGAAAAATGGACATGCGGTAGATCCCCGCAATCACGGCCAGGGTCACGATCATGACCAGGGGCAGTTTTTCATCGTTTAAAGTAGATACTTCCGGGATATGGAAAAAGCGCATCAGAAAGTAAAGCAGCATGCCCATGACCACCAGGATCATAATGAAATCGGGCAGGTGCTGCCTCCGGCTCTGGACTTCTCGCGAAATCAGGCGAATCAGGCGCATATCTGTGCTGGTGACTTCGTCCCCCTTGCGCAGAATCACCTTGCCGGTTTTGAGTCGGATCATAACGGAGTTCACCGCGTCGGCGGCGGCTTCGCGGGCGGTGTTGGTCAGGCTGGGCGAGTAGGAGAGGTTGACGTCCACAAATTCCATCAACAGGGGCGTTACCAGACGGATCTGGGCGCTGGTCAAGGTCTGGTTGCGCAGGAAACGTTCAAGGGTGGCGCGCACATCCTTGAGGTCGTAGAGGGCATCCACCTTGAGGATTCGCGGTTCTTCGCCTTCCCGCAATCGCTGAATGGCGCCGTCCGCACCTTTGACTGCCCCCAGTTTGGACGCGATAATACCTGTTTCGCGTAAAGATTGCAGCAGATCCATCAGTTGATTCAAGTCAATACGCGTAAATGCCGTGGAGCGCAGCACCGCTTCCGCGTCCCGGGCGGACAAATCCACGCCAAAGCGTTTTCGCATCTCGTTTTGAATCGCCTCAAGAGACTGGTTGTCCTGGATAAAGCGGCGTCGGGCCTGTCGCATGTACTCAAACCAGTCGTTTACGCTCGGGCGGGGAGTAGCGGCGGATGGAGAGTAGGCTTCGTAAACCGGAGCGACCGCCTGCCGGGCTTTCTGCATTTTTTCCCGGGTACTGAAATCGTCCTGAAGCGTAATGTCGCTGGGCACGATGATGTTCTCTCTGGCGATATCACCGACTTCCAGATCCGCATCGATTTCCGGTGTGCTTCCGGGCAGGTAAAGAAAATATGCAATCATTAAGAGCAAAATGACAAAGATAATCCAGAATGTTCGATTGCTTCCCCGGGGAGGTTCAACGCGGCTGCGGATGGATGAGCTTGAGAATGTCAAGGGAACTTTCATTGGCTGTTGGTCTGATCGTAAGCATCGATGATGCGCCGGACCAGGGGGTGGCGCACCACGTCGCGGGCTGTCAGGGTGGTAATGCGGATACCCTGAATATGGTTCAGAATTTTGATGGCACGAAAAATTCCCGATTTCCTGGGGTCGGCCAGATCAATCTGCGATATATCCGCGGTAACCACCACCCTGGAATTGGCGCCGAAACGAGTCAGGAACATCTTCATCTGCGATGAAAGCGTGTTCTGGCCTTCATCAAGAATGACAAAAGCGTTGTTGATGGTTCTGCCACGCATGTAGGCCAGGGGCGCAATTTCAATGATCTCACGGTCGATGAGGTCGGCGGTTTTCTCAAAACCGATCAGGTCGTATAAAGCGTCATACAGGGGACGGAAATAGGGATTGACTTTCTGCTGAATATCTCCGGGAAGGAAACCCAGTTTCTCGCCGGCTTCAACCACCGGCCGGGTCAATACAATGCGGTCCACGTCGCGGGCAAACAGGCTCTGCAGGGCGGCGGCGATGGCCAGGTAGGTTTTGCCTGTGCCCGCGGGACCAATGCCGAAGGTAAGCGTGTTCTCCTGCATGGCCTCGAGGTAGCGTTTCTGGTTGAGTGTGCGTGGAAAGACTTCGCGGCCGTTCAAGCGCAAACTGACCGGAGTCAGCATCTCTTTTTCCAGAGAATCCAGGCGCCCGCTCTGGGCCATATTCAGCGACAGTTCAAATTCACGGCGCGTCAAACCCCCGGATTCCCGAGATGTCGAAAAAAGCTTTTCGACATAATCCCGGAATCGGTTGCGGTTCACCTTGGGACCGTTGAACATGAGTTTGGTCCCGCGGATGGAAAGGTGGATCTGAAAAGCCGTTTCCAGGTCTTTCGAGTGTTTTTCGAATAACTTTAGAACGGCGGGATCCAGGCTTTCAGGTGTTGTGAGTTCATCCATGATCATTAAGCAAAAAGTCTGGCCATTATAGCCCTGCAAAACACAGAAGTCAACTCCGCAGTTCCTTGCCTGTGGACCGGCAAAGCCTTGACAATAGCGTGTATAGTGCGGTATAAGTGGCTTTTCGTGAACGCTGGAATCTGTGCGTTGCATATATCGTTGGACGACCGGGTCCGGTTGTCCGGAATCCGACAGGCAGTGAAGCGAGTGGTTGCAGGTGCATTGCAGGCACGAGGGGTAGGTGATGTACGAACCGTTTAAAGAGAGTTTTTCCAAGGAAGTTAACCAGATCCGTAAGGCCGGTTTATTCAAAGAAGAGCGAATTATTCTTTCCGATCAGCAGGCCGGGATCCGGGTTCAATACCCATCCGGAGTTGAGCCGCGGGACGTGCTCAATTTCTGCGCCAACAACTACCTGGGATTTGCCAATCATCCCGGCATGATCGAGGCGGCCAAGAACGCCCTGGACCATTATGGATTCGGCCTGGCCTCCGTACGCTTTATATGTGGTACCCAGGATCTTCATACCCGCCTGGAGAAAAAGATCAGCGATTTTCATGGTACGGAAGATGCCATTTTGTATTCTTCCTGTTTTGACGCCAACGGCGGTTTGTTTGAAACTATTCTCGGTCCCAAAGACGCCGTAATCAGTGACTCGCTCAACCATGCCAGCATTATCGACGGCATCCGCTTGTCTAAGGCGCGGCGCTTTGTATACCCCCATTTTTTTTGGTCCCAATGGTCGAGGCGCCGCCGAATACTGTGGTGTGCTATCGCAAATCGACATTATCACCTCCACTTTGGGCAAAGCCATGGGCGGGGCATCCGGCGGTTTTACTACCGGACACAAAGAGATCATCGCCCTGTTGCGTCAGAAATCCCGGCCCTACCAGTTTTCCAACACCCTGGCGCCGGCCATTGTAAATGCCGCTATCGTGGCGTTTGGCCTTTTGGAATCCGGTAAAAATCTGCGACGCTGCCTGATGGAGAATACCGCGCGCTTTCGGGCCGCCATGGAAGATATGGGGTTTGATGTCAGCACCGGTATCCACCCGATTGTGCCCATTCTTTTCCGGCGCCATGAAAACGACGCCGTCATGGCCCAGAAATTCGCGCGCAAACTCTACGAAAACGGTGTTTATGCGGTGGGTTTCTTTTTTCCGGTAGTTCCCCGCGGGCAGGCCCGCATCCGGGTTCAGATTTCAGCGGCCCATACCAAAGAACATATTGACAAAGCCATCGAGGCGTTTCGCGTAACAGGCAAAGAACTCGGAGTTATATAGGTTTAGGGGAAAGTGGGAGAGTTCAAAATTATGGATCTATTACGTTTTGTGTGGGTAAATACACATTGGTAATTGGTAAGCGGTTGTGAGTATGAGTACCCGCAGGGCATAAAGCATAAGCGAACGCAAACGTAGGTTCCGGGGACCCATGTTCTGAGACAGGATGGTCGGCTGAGGGGTACTCCCCGAAGACGAAAGATGGCCTCGGAAACATCCCGAACATCCACCATGGCCATCTTAAGCCGTCGAAGAACACCGAAGTGGTG
>DSBM01000055.1 GCA_011049425.1 Candidatus Aminicenantes bacterium | reverse complement strand
ATTCGCATCAAACCTGTTCCAGTCGTATGCTCTGAAAAACGATCTTACAAACCAAGTCCCTCTCTTGACGGCCCGCATAATCGGAACATAAGCTTCGATAATAAATAGGACATGCAGAGCAAAAAAGACGGAAGAAGACGGAAGGGGCCGGTGCTGTACAGTATGACATTGGGCTCCGGTAACCGGGTTGAATCGGCTTACTGGTACTCTTCGGGAATCTCGATATCAGTCCGCGGTGAAAACACAAAATCCCCCACCTGGAGACACGAAAAGATCACGGCCGGTAACCTAATCACCAAGTCTCGACCCCTGCATCACCTCGCCTCAAGACCTACATCACCGCGCTGAGGAGCGAGAGGCGAGGGGACTGTCTCCTGCCTTCCTGTCACCTGTCACCTTCAGCACACACACCTCGGCGCCGGCCCGATCACTTAGTTTCTCCTATTAAAGAAAGCATTAAGGCAAGGTCTGGCCCCAATGTTTCCCAAAGGCCGATCTATTCAAACAGTTCGGCGTGAGAGCCCATACGTTCCATCACAATCATGTCATCTTCCAATTTATAGATCAGCAACAGGTCGGATTCAATATGGCATTCCCTCCTACCCTGGAAGACACCTTTCAATTTGTGATCCCTGCACCTGGCCGGCAATGGATCGCCCTGGGCCAATATCCGCAGTACGGTTACAATCTTATCCCGACTTTTTCCGGATTTTATCGCTTTCTTGAAGTCCTTTCCAAACTGCTTTGTGGTAAAAAACCGCGGCATCAGGAATCCATTTCATCCAGAAAGTCATCCACCCGATTCCATTCAACAAGGTCCTTGCCTTCATCCGTGGCCTGCATGACTTTCCGAGTCAGTTCACTGGGTATTTTGATTTCAAAAGGAAGCCCTCTGTTGAGTTTGACCATCTGATAAAACAGGGTGATGGCTTCGGTCGTTGAAAGTCCGATGGCTTCGAATATGGATGAAACCTCTTTCTTTAGACCGGGCTCAATGCGTGCGCGAATCATTTCCGTTTTGGCCATTTCTACCTCGCTGCCGTATCCCATTTGAGATACATTATCATGGTAGTACAAAACGTGCCTCCTGTCAATTCCCAATCCTTTTCCGCAAATGGCATGCCGGTTTGAAAAACCCTGTAGATCAAAGCCTTTTTCCATTCATTCCAGCAGTACCCATAGTTCTTCTGGACCCATCCAGAATTCGGAACAGTAAAGCGGCAAAAGCATTGTTTAATTATGAGGCGCTACCCCTATTTCTATGGGCAATGACATGATAAAAGCCTTTTCATATTCAATCCGCAAGCGCCGCGCCATGACAAAATCCCATCCATGCCCCAGCGAATTGCCAATTTTCATTTTTGAGACCCGACCCCGTTGCCCAGTAAAAATCTATAATTCAGGCGGTTCGAAAGGGGCCGGTACTGTACAGTATGACATCAAGTTCTAGTAACCGGGTTGAATCGGTTTAGCGGTACTCTTCGGGAATCTCGATATCTTTCTGAGGTGAAAACACGAACTCCCCCACCTGGCCCTTCCGGACGGAGTCGTGCCGTTCCCCGTCCCATATAATACTCTTGGGAATCCGCCGCGGATACGGATACGCTTTGCAAGAAAACCCCGGCCCGTATTGATCATAATGGCGACAGTACACGCACACCGGTGCCGGCCCGATCAATGCATTCTCCTAAAATCACCCGATCCATTTCAACCATACCCCAATCTTACTCTCAATTTTCATTTTTGAGACCTGACCCCGTTGCCTATTCATAAAACCGCCGGAAAAGCACTCCTCCGCATGTTTACTCCCACGCCCCAACATCAGTCGATAATAATTTTTCATGATCAGGCAGCCTCCATATTTGTTTCTCATAAAAATTCATTAAACGTCGAATCCTTCATGACTCATCCCAAAAACTTTTGGGTTCCATACCACTTCTCGCATTTAACGCATTTAAAATATGGACCATATCTGGGATGGAATCGAATTTGGATATGATTGCCGCAATCCGGACACGGAATTGTTGTATTGATACCCCAAAGGCCTGCGGGATATTTGATTTTGTTCTTACACTGGGCACATTGCAGATAAAGCCACCGACCCTCCATCACCAATTCGGATTCGTGATGTCCGCATTTCACGCAACGAAACGTGGCAAAATAATGCTTCTTTTGATCAATATCCTGATCATGTTTTTCGGCATCCCTACTCGCCACAAACTGGTTCACGGCTCTGTTTATCTGTTCGTTTCTTTGCTCTTCTTCTTCCAGTTCTTTTTCCGTTTTAGGGATAAACAAACCTGTTCCGACTCTCTTCAGCTTCCTGCTTCCGTATAAGTATGCATTCACTGAATTCTCGTTAACGGTATGGCGCCTCCGCGACAACTCCACCAGGATGCTCTGCTTTGATACCGGCCGATTGGTGTTTGCATAAATCATGGCAACAATTTCTTCGATTTCGTCGCTCAAAGATTGCCTGTTCACCGCATTCTGAAATTCACGCAGCCAGAAAACGCCATCTTCTTCGGTTGCGAATATGCCATATTCCTGCCGCTCAAGATAGGATTGAATAGCGCCTTCTGGTTCTTGCCAATCCAGGAACATCCGGTTATGAATGCGGGTAATCTCAGAAAAGTGCGAAGGCATCCTCAGTTCTTTCAATGCCAGATAAACCCTGGCTGTGGATCGGATCCTGTCTTTGCGTTTCTTTTGAACCGATTTGGCGATCTCAACGATATCTTCAAAAGAAAGCTCCTCTTCAAGATATGGCTTTAGATCTTCGATTACTTCATCAAAGCGGACGCGCTCTGACTTTGCCGGCGATAAAAGAATATTTTCCCTGACCCGGGAATCAGTCAGCAGAGAAAGATTCAGCCTGGGCATTTCTCTTACTTGCAAGCCGAGACCTTTGCAAAGAAATTGGAACTCCTGATCCCATTCCCCTCCCATCCACTGGATCAGTGAGCCAGATCGGCTGATAATCAGCAGAAAAATGGCCTTAAAGAAAGGCGTTAAGTGTTTTTTCGGATCGGCTTCCAATGCTTCCCAGAATATTAATTCACTTTTAATGTTTTTTTTGGAGGCCAATCCGAGTTGTCCTTCTATATTGATCGTTTTATCTACAGGACTGATTGTCAGGTTGAAATGCTTTTTTACATTCTCAACCACTTCGGAATCATGTAGAGAGAAACCATGTTTCAGAGATTTTTTAATGGCTAGCTTCAAGTCTTCATAAAGAAAATCCGTCTCACTGAGCGATTCTAGCGCATCAACACCTATGGGGCCGTGTGGATCAGCCAATAAGAGTACCCGGACAAGGGGGAAAAACAGGTCCGACGATTCAAATCCATGTCCAATCAAGCCCCATCGATGACCAAGGTGAAAGATAGAAGCGGGAAACTCCGCCTCTATTTCGACCGGACAACAAAAATGAAAGAGAATGTCGAATTCACTGTGAGGAATGAGATGCTTGCCTTGACGATAAAGGTGGCTATTGATCTTGATAAACCAATTGATTGCGTCGAGATGACAAATATAATATTCCAAACCTTCTTCCGGATTCGCCCCAATTAAAACCCCCAACTGCTTGCAAAACTCACGATCATTAGGGGAATCATCTTTTGAGAGGATGCGAACCAGATCTCTATACAATTCCACTCTAATACTCAGACCTTCCTTTTTCGGATCCGGCCGTTTTTCTCATTAACTCGATTTGTTTGCGTGGGGATTCAACGAACCGGCTCCACCTGGCATCTTTTTGGACATCTCTCTGATATTGCACATGGCTTCTGAAAGCGATCACTCGCGAAAGCCACGTTTTGTTTTTATTCAGATCCCGGGTCAGATGGGCATACAAATCATCTATTTCCAATCCCATCGCTTTCAGATCATCAACCAGTTGGAAGATCTTGTCACCAAGTTTCCACATACTTCTGGCCAGGATAAAACCCTTTTGTTTTTTCTCACGCTGTAAACCATTGATCTTGCGCTTGGCATAGCGAATAAAAACTGAATAAACCTTGACGGCATCCATAATGACCCGGTTGTGGTCGATCTCAGCATTGGATAAGCTTTCCATAGACAAGTACCCAACAAAGCCGCCGCGCTTTTTTTCAAAAGAGATAAAATATGGCGATCCCACTATTTGGCACCCCACGCGGCCATCATACGATCAACCAATTGCAGATCCGGCTCATCCATTTCTTCGGAATTTTTAAACCGCTGAACGGCACAGCCGATCGCGAACAAATAGAAGATGTTTTTCGCCTTGTTGTTGGATTTCACCTTACCGTATACGGGATGTCCATGGTTGATAATGATATTGGTTCCTTCCACCCACGCCAGATCACTACGAAGAGGATCTTCCTGAAAAGAGATCTTGGGACCACCTCTGGAGCTGCGACTGATGGGGCTGGCTTTCCGATCCCCCTGCTCACTTTCCGCTTGGGTTTCGCCCGGCTGGTCGCCCGGTTCACTTAAGAAAGGCTCGGTTCCCTTGGCTCCTTTCCCGACTGGAAAGGTAGCCTCAATGCCTTCAAGGATTTCGGCTTTCACTTCGCCCTTGGAATCGGGTGAAAGTGATTGCTTTTTGGACCAGAACCCGAAGAAGTCTGAAAGCTCGGGCACATCATCGATGATTTTCTTGAGTTCTTTCTCCAGAACTTTGGCTTCATTCTTTTCGCCTACCTCCGTTGTTTCAATGCCGATGTCATCCCTGAGCCATTGAACAAACTTCTGCCGGATCGGGGACATTAAACTCTCAAGCTTTTTGTATTGACCCTTTTTGGTAAAATCAGTCTTATTTGAAGTCAAGAAGTGTACGAATTCGGGTACTTCCACGATCCCCAGAATGCGCGCCATGATGCGACCCGGATGTTGGCTGAATGTGTTTGCCTTGATCACTTTTCCATAAGTGCATAACAGCACGCCATTCGCATCCAAACCTATGGGATATTCCTTATCGGACAAGCCGAAGATTCCACACCCGAAGGCTTTTCTCGATTTTTCCAAAGAGAACGATTTCGTATATTCCAGACCAAAATGCTCAACGGCATCAAAGGGCTCAATCTGCCTCCCGTTGATCACGAACCGCAGATCCTTGGAATAATGCCCTTGGGCATCATAAAAATCCAGAAAAGAGCGGTCCAGCAGCGGCAGATATTGTGCCTCCAGAATCGATAGAATACCCGTATCCGATTGATACACAATTTCACTGTCTTTGGAAAAATGCACTTCAACCCGGGTACCTTTCCCCTCAAGTAACCCGGATTCCATCTCCTCCCACACCAGTCTCTTGCTTGATTTCAGATACCAATTCGACCCTGCATGAAATGAACTGCTTTTTGTCTCGGTAATGACGGCCGTGGCGATATTGAAACTGATCTTGGCTCCCAGTCCGGCGAAACCGATCCCGGTACCCCGTTTCTTCAAGCCGGCGGCAAAATCGTGGTACTCGGAAAACTGTTTCTCCGTCATACCTTTGCCATTGTCTTCAACAACCAGCACTTTATTTCCGGAGTCATAATCGATTTTGATACACGTGGCCTTGGCGTCCAGAGAATTCGCCACCAGTTCAGTCACCACCACTTCCGACACATCATTGGGATACATATCCGCCAGATCCTGAATCAGGCGTTTAAAATCGACACTGCTTTCATGAAGAGACATGTATTCCCTCCTTGTCTAAGCCGTCATCCACTCCTGGCACAGGACTTCCGCCTGTTGCAGGACCGTCCGGGTGGCCTTTTCCTGCTTGTCCGGCGGGTAGCCGTATTTGCGCAAAATGCGCTTGACGATCACGCGGATGTGGGCGCGGGCGTTTTCGCGCACATTCCAGTCAATGGTCACGTTGCGGCGCACCGTGTCCACCAGCTCCCGGGCGATCAACTTCAGGGTTTCATCCCCCAGCACCTTTACGGCACTGTCGTTGACTTCCAAGGCGTCGTAAAAGGCGACTTCGTCGTCACTTAATCCAAGTTCCTCGCCACGCCGCTGGGCTTCCCGCATCTGTTTGGCCAGTTTGATGAGTTCCTCTATCACTTCCGCCGCTTCAAGGGTGCGGTTCTGATACTTGCGTACCGCCTGTTCCAGCATCTCCGCGAAGGATCGCGCCTGCACCACGTTGCGCCGGGAGCGGCTCTTGATCTCATCCATGAGCAGTTTGCGCAGCGCCTCCAGGGCCAGGTTGCGGTGGGGCATGTCCCGGACTTCATTGAGGAACTGGTCCGACAGAATGGAGATATCGGGCTTTTTCACCCCCAGTATGGAAAAAACGTCCACTACTTCATTTGAGGAGACGGCCCGGGATACGAGTTGGCGCACCGCCGCATCCAGTTCTTCCGGCGTTTTGCCTCCGCCTTCCGTGATCTTGGCCAGTCCGGCGCGCACTTCCTGGAAAAATCCCACTTCATCGCGGATCAGCCGCGTCGCTTCATGCGGCGTGGCCAGGGCGAACGCCCGGGACAAGGCCGTGACTTCCGCCAGGTAGCGCGCCCGGCCGTCATGCAATGTCAGGATGTGGTTCATGGCCGCGGCCACGCCCCTTAAGCGTTCCGCTCCCCGGGCCGTCAGGTGTGGCTTGAAATCGAAACCGTGGTACATGGCCACAACCACTTCGAACTTTTCCTTCATCACGGCCACGGCCTCTTCCAGATCGATCGCCGGCGTGCCCTTGCCGCCGGAATTGGTGTATTGCGCCAAAGCTCGTTTCAACTGATCGGCCAGGCCGATATAGTCCACCACCAGGCCGCCCGGCTTGTCGCCATACACCCGGTTCACCCGGGCAATGGCCTGCATCAGGCCATGCCCGCGCATGGGTTTGTCAATGTACATGGTGTGCAGAGGAGGGCAGTCAAAGCCGGTCAACCACATATCGCGCACGATCACGATCCGGAAGGGCTCATCCGCATCCTTGAAGCGCTTGGCCAGGGCTTCCCGACGCTCCTTGCTGCGGATATGCGGCTGCCAGTCCAGTTTGTCCGTTGCGGAACCCGACATCACGATCTTCATGAAACCCCTGTCGTCATCCGGGTGATGCCATTCGGGCCTGAGATTCGCGATGGCGTTGTACATCTCAACACAGATGCGCCGACTCATGCACACGATCATGGCCTTGCCATTCATGGCGGCCAGGCGTGCTTCGAAATGGGTTACCAGGTCGCGGGCCACCTGGGCAATGCGCTTTTCCGTTCCCACCATGGCTTCCGTGGCGGCCCATTTGGTGCGCAAGCGCTGCTTTTCCGACTCCTCCTCGCCCTCGGTGATCTCTTCAAAGTCCGGATCGATACGCGGCTTTTCCCTTTCCAGCAACTCGATCTTGGCCAGACGACTCTCGTAGTAGATGGGCACCGTGGCGCCGTCTTCCACAGACCGCAGGATGTCGTATTGATCGATGTAATGGCCGAACACAGCCGGGGTATTTCGGTCATGCAGTTCCACGGGAGTGCCGGTGAAGCCGATAAAGGAGGCATTGGGCAGGGCATCGTGCATGAAGCGGGCGAAGCCGTCGATAAAGTCGTAATGGCTGCGGTGGGCCTCGTCGGCGATCACCACGATGTTGGACCGGTCGGACAACTGGGGATAATCATTACCCTTTTCTTCGGGAAAGAATTTCTGAATGGTGGTAAACACCACGCCGCCGGAGGGCACTTGCAGCAGAGTACGAAGATGGGCCCGGCTGTCCGCCTGGACCGGTTTCTGGCGCAGCAATTCCATGCAGGAGGCGAAAGTGCCGAACAACTGCTCGTCCAGGTCGTTGCGATCCGTGATCACCACCAGGGTGGGATTCTCCATATCCGGGTGGCGGATCACCTTGCCGGCGAAATAGGCCATGAGCAGGCTCTTGCCGCTGCCCTGGGTGTGCCAGATCACGCCGATGCGCCGGTCACCGAAGTGATCCGTGCCTTTGCCGTAACGCGGTACCACATCTTTTCCCTGCAGGGCATCGCCCGCATCGGGCTGGCGGAAGCGGGCATACAGTTTATCGGGTTCGGTATCAATGCCGCAGGCCGACAGGGTGGCGGCCACGGCTTTGTTGACCGCGTGGAACTGGTGGTATGCCGCCGCTTTTTT
>DSBM01000054.1 GCA_011049425.1 Candidatus Aminicenantes bacterium | reverse complement strand
CGTGGTGAAATTCGGGGGTGTGAACGCCCAGATCGTATCATGGACGTATCACACCATTACTTTTGTGTTGCCGAACCTTTCTCCGGGCCAATACCCGGTGTTTGTCGAAAAGAACGGTGAACGGGTATCTTTCCAGGTCAATTTCACCATATCCACTCCCTGAAAAAAGCTGGGAGAACATGCGGCAAAACCGGGTTCAGATTTTCATCACAGCCTGAACCCGGTTTTGGGCTGTTACAGTTCCACGCGCTTGAGAAGCTGGGCGTTGACGGCCACAACCACCGTACTGGCCGACATCAGGATCGCGCCCACTGCCGGGGTAAGCAGAACACCCCAGGCCGCGAGCACTCCCGCTGCCAGGGGTATCGCGATAATGTTGTAACCGGCCGCCCACCACAGGTTTTGAAGCATCTTCCTGTACGTGGCGCGGGATAGCGCCACGATCCTGGGGATATCGCGGGGATCGGATCGTACGAGCACGATGTGACCGGCTTCCACCGCGACATCCGTGCCCGCGCCGATCGCAATCCCGATATCGGCGGTGGCCAGGGCGGGGGCATCGTTTACGCCATCGCCCACCATCGCCACCTTTTTCCCCATGGCTTGCAGTTCCCGTACTTTCGAGGCCTTATCCTCCGGAAGAACCTGGGCGAACACGGTGTCGATGCCCAACTCCGCAGCTACTGCGTCCGCCACCGCCTGTGAGTCGCCGGTGAGCATTGCCACATCGATGCCGCGCTCCTGCAGGGCGCGGATCGCCTCGCGGCTTTCTTCGCGGATGGCATCGGCCACCGCGAAAACAGCCATTGCCTTTCCGTCCCGAAGCAGATGAATGGCGGCCTGCCCCCGGCCGGCCGCCGCCTCGGCTGCTTTCCGAAGCGCGTCGGGTATCTGCGCCGCCTCTTCTTTGAGCAGTGCCGGACCGCCGATATGGTATTCCACCCCGTCGACTGTAGCCGCAACGCCTTTTCCCGGGAGTGAGCGGAATTCTTGCGCGGCGGGCACGTCAAGCTTTCTTTCCTCGGCCGTTTTCGCGATTCCCCGCGCGATGGGATGTTCCGACTGCGATTCCACTCCCGCCGCGATGCGAAGCGCTTCTTCGTTCGACGTATTATCCGCAACCGCCATCTCCACAACGCGAAACTCCATTTGAGTGAGTGTTCCCGTCTTGTCAAAAATCACGGTGTCCAGGTTCCGGGCCGCCTCGAGTCCGCGCCGATCGCGCACAAGCAGGCCGTTTTCGGCGCCCAGCCTGGTTGAGATGGCGACAACCAGCGGCACTGCCAGCCCGAGTGCATGGGGGCACGCGATGACCAGCACGGTCACGACCCGAATGATGGAGAAATCAATTTCCGCGTCCAACAACTGCCAGACGGTGAATGTGAGAACACCGGAGAAAACGGCTACTCCCGTCAGGATCTGCGCCGCGCGATCCGCCAGGTGTTGCGCTCGCGACTTGGACTTCTGGGCATCCGCCACCAGACGCATGATACCGGACAGCTTCGTGTTTTCCCCGGTGCCCGTGATCTCCATGCGAATTGATCCTTCGCCGTTGATGGTGGCGGCGATAACCTCATCGCCCTCTTTCTTTTTCACCGGCCGTGCCTCCCCGGTGAACATGGCCTCGTTGATGGCACTCTTGCCTTTGCGAACAATCCCGTCCGCCGGGATGCGTTCGCCCGGACGGACGAGTAAAATGTCGCCTTCCTGCAATTCGCTGACAGGGACGGTCTCCTCGGTCTCCCCCGTGATGCGGGTCGCCGTGTCGGGGAGAAGTTTTGCCAACTCCTGAAGCGCGCCCCGGGCCTGCATGATCGAGCGCATCTCGATCCAGTGACCCAGTAGCATGATCGTGACAAGGGTCGCAAGCTCCCACCAAAGCGCTTTCGCTTCAATGAACCCGAGTTGCACGACCCAGGAAAAGATGAAGGCAACGGAGATGGCCAGGGAGATCAACGTCATCATCCCGGGCAACCGCGCTTTCAGTTCCCGCAAACCTCCCCGCAGGAAGACCAGGCCACCGTATAGAAATATGGCGGTCGCGAGAATTGGAGGAATCCATGCTGAGCCGAAAAACTCGGGCGCCCGGTAGCCCAGCAGGTCCTCGATGTGTACGGACCAGAATACCACCGGCAGGGTGAGAACGAAAGAGAGCCGGAACTTATCCCGAAACATCTTCGGGCTGTGGCCCGCGTGCTGATCGTGGCCTTTGTGGTTCCCGGAGCCCTTCCCTGATTCCCCATGCGCCCCATGGCCGGCGCGCGATTCGGTTTCGTGATTGTGATGGTGAGATTTTTCCTTATTCATCAAGCGATCCTTTGGCCATATAGACCATGTTCAGTTCTTGACACATTTGCTGCACGAGAAAAAAGGAAGCTGTACAGCATCGTTCATTCAAAGTCAGTATATAGCAGGCAATGTTTTTTTTGCCAATGCAGCAAAGATTGAGGGCCGTGCGTAAAACGGCTTGCAGGTCACCGAAGTGGTCGCGGTGGCCGTGGGAGATCATGACGTGGCGGACGGCGCATAAATCGACTCCCAGTTTTTTAGCGTTGTTGGCCGGGATATGGGGTTGGGTATTCGCATCAAAAAGCAGGGTATGTCCGTTCTTCTCGACCAGGCAGGAAAAGCCCCAGTCTGAGCGGGTGCCCGGTGTATGGACGGTATTGTCATTTAGGATGGTCGATTTCAACGATGCGTTCAGGTACAATGTCCCTGCCGCCAGGGTCATTGCCGCGCAAATGAATTTTGCATTCATATCATCCTCCCCTTAATGACTTTCTCATGGTAGCACAGCGCGCAGGTTGAGGGCAGGCTTATTTCAAGGCGCTGAACAGCTCTTTCAATTGAAGCGGCGAAGGCCACCAGCTCTCTCGGGACACCTTTACCTTCATCAGGTCGGCGATGGTCCTGGAGTGTTTGCCCAGGGCGAGGGATATGTCCGCCATGCCCTTGGACAGGCTGTCGGCGTGGCGGGTGTAGGCCTCATTGCCCTGGCTGCCCGCGAACGCACGCGCAGCCGCGGCTACTGAGGACAGGTGCCGGTAGGCCTTTTCCGTGCAGGTGAACGTGCAAAGGGACCGGAACCACTCCATTGCCTTGCGCGGGCTGGCCCAGCCCTGTTTCCAGAAAGGATTCGCGTTGATTAACACGGCAAGTGCGCGGGCCTCCACGTCGAGCGCACCATACAGGTCCTGCGGCTTACACCCCGCAGATTCGGCAACGGCGGCGATCGGCCGCTGCAGGTTTTGCAGACCGTTGATCAGCGCGTAGATCCGAGCTTTCGGGTCCGGTATGGCGAACGCCTGCTCACATCGGCGGATCATGGTGGCCAGCTCGGTGCGGGCGGCTGCGATGGCCACTTTCCTGAATTGGCGCACAAGCAGGGTTCGCTTTGCTTCCAGCCGCTCGCCGGACTGCGTGACCGCCTGGATGTGGACCACATGCTTTCCCGGAGCAAGCCCGGCAATGGCGAAGCGGCCCAAAGTGGTGTTCCAGCGGGCTTCAGGGTGGGTCATCCAGTAACGTGTGGGACGGCCAGCCATGTCAATGCGGTATAGAACAACCGCGGGTACGTGGCGAATGGCACCGCTCTTAAAATCGTTGCGGTGTCCTTCGCTTCGCAAAGCGGTCAGTGCTTCTCCGAGGCGCGTGAAGCGATCCATGCTCGATTCGATCGTCTCTTTGGGGCGTTTCCCGAAAAGGGTCACGTAAGTCGCCGCGGCTGGGTCTCTCAAATTGATGCGCGCGTAGCGCACCGCGGTTGTGGGATCGTAGCTTCCAAAAACTTCGAGCACGACGGGAATCTCGAACGCCCCTCGGGGCGTGGGCACCTGCATGTCAAGCAGGAAGTCAATGCCGCCCTCCGGTCGCGGGGGCGGACGCTTGCGGGCGCTCTCCTGCTCGGCGAGCTTTTTTGCGTAAAGTGACTCGAGTTCCGCTTTCAACTTCGCCAGTTCTTCAAGATAGCTCTTCAGACTATGTTCGCGTGCATAGATATCCGCCTTGATACTGGCCCGTTCGATCTCCAGCTCGTGCTGGCGCTGCTGCAGTTCCCAGATCAAGACCTCGATGTTTTTCATGCCTTTTACCTTGATCGCTTGGCCCGAACGGCTCTGCAGCGGGATTCCAGTCTCATTGAGACGTTGATTGATCGTAACGTTCAGGCGGTCACGTTCGGCCAGTGCCTGCTTGTAGGCTGCCATGAGTTCTTTGCGCGTGGATTCGCTCATTCCCCGCTTCACCACTGCCGCGCGGATTATCCCGAAGCCGTTTTGCGCCCACTCATAGCTTTTGCGGCGCCACCAGTCTTTTGCATCCAGCCACTTCCTGCGAAGCCATGGATCGTACTTGTCTCGCTTCGTCAACTGGACCGGTCTCTTAAGCAACAGTTCGGGCAGGCGGCTGCGTGCCAGCTCGACTTTGTGCTTTTTCTCCAAGAGTGCCTGCCGGTACTTTGCCTGAATTTCTTTTACGGCCTCGATATCCGCGGCGATCCGGTCTAATTCGGCCTGGACTTCCGTGAAGCGGGCACGCAGAGTGGCCAGTTCTTTTTTTATTGGCTGTATGAGGAGTTGTTCATAATCGGTGATTCGTCTTTTCAGGGCCTCAATCTTTTCGTCCCCTCCGGCCAGAGTCAGGGGCAAGAAGAATAGAATGAGGAGGGTGTGGAATATTTTCATTATTCTACCCACAGGGACGTGCCCAGGACCCTCCAAGTCCACCCGCAACGCTTCAGGGCCATTGCGAAGCGCATGGGCAGCCATTCCGGAAGTTCCAGGGTG
>DSBM01000053.1 GCA_011049425.1 Candidatus Aminicenantes bacterium | reverse complement strand
GGAAGGCAGGAGCTTGATTTAAGATATCAGGAGACAGGTTCCAGGGTCTATTTTTGACATTCTTTCCGGCTGTGTCTAGAATCGGACGGGGGGTTGCCGTTCCCCGCAGAGGGAGGAGAAAATGAAAAAAAACATGGGTGTGATCGACCGCATGATTCGGACCATCCTGGCGCTGGTGGTGGTGTTACTCCTGGTCACCAAAACACTTACGGGCACATTGGCAATCGCGCTGGGTGTGATCGCGGTGGTGTTCCTGTTGACCAGCCTTGTGAGTTTCTGCCCCTTATACACCCTGCTGGGCATGCGCACAAACAAAAAGTAATTCAAGGCCCCCGGCCGTTGCGCTCCGGGTGGAATGCCGGGTTCAGGTACCGGCGCCAGAAATGCATGGGCGTGGTTACGGCCAGGAAGCGGGCGGCGGGTTTCCAGCGGTTCAGGTGAAACAAGAGGTGGCCCAGCATCCAGGCCACGAAAACGGCCAGCAGCCACCAGGCTGGGTAAAGCAGCAGGCTGGCAGCCTCACCTCCGCGGCGACTCAGGGACTTCCAGGCGAATCCCAGGGGGCCGGAAAACGCGGTGAGCCGGAGCAGGGCCCATGTGAACAATCCCATCAGGAGCCATGATCCATGGACCGCCTTTTGCGGGCAGACGTTCAGGCAACGCATGCAGGATTCGCAGCGGATTGACCAGCGCGGTTTTCCATGAACCACACGGATGGCTCCAACCGGGCATTGGCGAGCGCACAATCCGCACCCGTCGCAGGAAGTGTCCGCGGTATAAGTGGCGGTGAGAATGAAGCACCCGAAAGCCAGATAGGCTACGCTTATAGGGGCAACCAAGATGTCCAGTGGGATCATGATCCAGAATTTTGTGGGGAAGCGGCGTTTCCCCGCCGTCACTTTTTGCCACAACTTATGCAGGTCGCGCTTTCGCCGTTCCATGATCGCGTGGACGGTACGCGGAGACAGGCCGGGGTGGACCACTACCCAGTTGGAAGGTGTATCCAGGGGCAGTGCGCCGGCCGGGCGGTAGCCTTTGATGCAGAGGATCAACAGGGGCAGGAGTACGGCGATGCCGCTGACTCCAGGGGTAAAAACACGGCTGAACTTCATGCCCGCGCGGTTGTTGATCAAAAATATCCGGGCCCGGCCGCGGGGATAGGCCAGGATGAACTTCAGCATGCGCCAGGGAAGCGAAAAACCATGGGTGGGATAGGAAAACACCACCAGGTCGTTGCGTTCAGGGGCTTTCGCGGGGCGCGCTTTCCGCCTGGTAACGGCGGACAACTCCGTTTCCATGCCGTCGTGTTGTGCCAGGGCGGACAGTTGCTGCGCCGCCAATCAGGAATTGCCGGTCCCCGTAAAATAATGTATTCTCAGCATTTCGTGCTCAATTATATCATGGAAAGAAAGGCGGCAGGACACAAACGGGCAAATGGCAAGAGGCGAGTGGCATGGGGAAACCAGGGAAGGGGCTGGTGGCTATTTGTTAGGGTGGAAGTTGAGGAGCTGGAGAGGAAAGTGTATGATTGTTGATATCACCCTTACGGGAAGTTAATGAATTCGTGAAAGTGATGATTGAGATTTTTTTAGTTGAGGATTCAGAGGAATAAATATGAACAAAAAGCATCCTGATTTTCAGGTTCATTTCAACAACGGACTTTTTGCCTTTTTTCTGGTTTTATTTTTCTTTTTCGTGTTTTCATTGCCGGCCGGGGAAGCAGGGAAAACCCTGCTTTCGCTTGCCGACTGTGTGGATGCCGCGCTGAAAAACAATCCCCTGATTCGCGCTTCCCGCTTCAGTGTGGAAGAGAGCCGGACGGGAGTCGATGCCGCGCGTTCCGGGTATTGGCCGTCGATTGTGTTCAACGCCGGTGGTCGAAGTTCATCCCTGGAATCCAGTTCAAATACGGGCGGGACTTTGAACCAGGATCATTACAGCGGCGGACTCTCGTTTCAATACCCGGTCTTTCAAGGCGGGAAAACCATATCCACGGTCCGGGCAGCCAAGGCCGGTCTGGTCGCGGAGCAGGCCCGGCATCGGATGAATGAAGAAGAACTTGTGATCAACGTGATTTCAGCCTATTACCGCCTGCTGCAGGCGGAACGACTGATGGATTCCGCGCGGCAGTCGATGCGGCGTGCGGAGATGCACCTTGATTTCGCCCAGACACTGTTTGAAACCGGGCTGGCGACCCGTTCCGATATTTTAAAAGCCCAGGTCGCACAGGCGGACATGACATTGTCTCTGATCCGGGCGCGCAATGCACACCTGGCGGCCCGGGGCCGGCTCAACCTGGAGATGGGGAGATCCGTAAACGAGCCGCTTGCGATCGTGGATGATTTGGAAGCGGAGGGAAGTCCTGATGGCCGGGAAGTGGATTTCAGTGAAGGGCAATTTGAGATCCATGTTGAGATGGCGTTTCAGAATCGCCCGGAGCTGGTCCAGATCAACGAGCGTATGAACGCGCAGCGGGCCAACATCCGCCTGGCCCGAAGCGACTATTATCCGACCCTTTCGCTCTTCGGTGGATATGGTTTTGACGGGCTGGCCCTGTCGGACATGAACGCCTCGGGTCATATCGGCCTGAGTTTGAGCTATTCCGTGTTTGACGGGTTCCTGCGTCCGGCGCGGGTCAAGCAGGAGCAATTGGCCCTGGGCGGCCTTGAGGCTCAGCAGGAAGGCCTGCGCCGGCAGATCAGCCTGGAAGTGTGGAACGCCTATCTGCAGGTGAAAGAGGCGATGGAACGGGTGGAAAGTGCGCGTGTTTATTACGCCAGCGCGCTGGAGAGCCGCAACATTGCCGAGGGAGAGTATCGGGAAGGCGTGGGTTCCATGCTGGATGTGATCGACGCGCAAACCGCGTTTGTGACCGCTGAGCAAACCCAAATCGAAGCGTTGGCGGACGGCAATATTGCCCGGGCGGTGCTCAACCGTGCGGTGGGGATCCGTAATTTTGAGGAGAAAGCGCAGTGAATAAAAAAAAATACTTGTGGATGGCGGCGGTGGCATCGGTTCTGGTTGTGGCCGCCTTCTTCGTGTTGCGTCCGGATAAAGACGCGCAAAAAGGTCAACAGCAGACGGTAACCGTTACCCGGAAGGATGTCGGGTCCAATGTGTTGGCAACGGGGGTTATCAAACCCATGGTGGGCGCTGAAGTACGGGTGGGCTCACGGGTTTCCGGCCTGGTCAAGCGCATTTACGCCAATGTGGGTGACTTTGTCGAAAAGGGACAGATCATTGCCGAGCTGGATCCCGCGGAATTGCAGGCGAAGTACAGCCAGGCCCTCGCCAATCAACGCAACACGGCCGCGAATTTCGATTACGCCAAACTGGACCTGGCCAGACAGAAATCCCTGATAGAGAAAAAATACATTTCCCAGAACCAGGTGGACCTGGCGGAAAAAGCCTTTGAAGTGGCCAAGGCGCAATTGGAGCAGGCCCGGGCCAACCTTGAATACGCCCGGGTGCAATTGGATTACACCAAGATCACGGCGCCCATCACCGGGATCGTGGCTTCCGTGTCCACCCAGGAGGGGGAAACCGTGGCCGCCAGCTTCGCCGCGCCCACCTTTGTGACCATTATCGATCTTGATCGGCTGGAAGTCTGGGCTTATGTGGATGAAACTGACATCGGGCGTATCAAAGATGGACAAGTCGCCACTTTTTCAGTAGACACTTACTCAAACATTGATTTCAAGGGTGTGGTAACAGCTGTTTATCCCAAGGCGGTGATCCAGGACAACGTGGTTAACTACGTGGTCACCTTGAAGATCACCGACCATCAGGGCAAAACCCTGCGCCCGGAGATGAGCGCCAAGGTCTCTATCTTCCTCGAAACCCGCAAGGGGGTGTTGACCATTCCCTTGAGCGCCATCCACCGGCAAAAGGGCCAGAGCTTCGTCACCGTGATGGAGAAAGGAAAGCCTGTAGCCCGAAAAGTGGAAACCGGCTGGACCAGCGGCGGCATGATCGAAGTCACCAGCGGATTGGATGAAGGCGAGACCGTGCTGGTTTCGTTTGAGTAAAGGACAACGGTATGAGTGATATGCTGATCCAGGCCAGAAACCTGTTTAAGATCTACGGCAAAGAAGGCGGCGCCAGGGTGGTAGCGGTCAACGACGTCTCACTGGACATTCGCCGCGGCGAGTTCGTCTCCATCATGGGAACGTCTGGTTCGGGAAAGTCGAGTTTGATGAATATCCTGGGTTGCCTGGACAAACCCACCAGCGGAACGTTGACGCTTGACGGCCATGAAGTCAATCGCATGGATGATGAACAAATGGCCAAGATCCGCAACCGTGTGATCGGGTTCGTGTTCCAGTCTTTTAACCTGCTGGACAGGACCAGCGCGCTGGAGAACGTGGAATTGCCGTTGATCTATTCCGAGCGCAAGGATTTGACCAGACTGGCCAGGGAAGCACTCCAATCCGTGGGACTGGGCGAGCGCACGCACCATCTTCCCAGTGAACTGTCCGGCGGTCAGCAGCAGCGCGTGGCCATTGCCCGGGCACTGGTTAACGATCCCGAGATCATATTCGCTGACGAGCCCACGGGCAACCTGGACACACGTTCCGGCCTGGAGATCATGTCCCTGTTTGCCGAACTTAACCGCAGGGGCCGTACTGTCGTGCTGGTCACGCATGAGCCCGATATCGCCGCCCATACACGCCGGGTGATCCGCATCGCGGACGGCGGGGTCGCCGAGGATCGTGTAAACTCCGAGCCGCTGGATGCCGCAAAAGAGCTGGAAGCCCTGCCCGCCGAGGAGGCGGTCCGTGAAAACCACTAGGCTGATCAAGACCGCTTGCCGTGGTTTGGGGCGTAACCGGCAGCGCACTTTCCTGATGATGACCGGGATTGTGATCGGTATCACCGCGCTGACGATCATTGTTTCCGCCGGCCTGGGAGCGCAGAAGCGGGTAATGGACCGCGTAAAGAAATTCGGCTTTGAAAGCCTGATGGTGTTTGCCGGCGGCGGCAGGGAAATGGGCCGGCCCGTCAGTGGTGGTCCGGTAACCACGTTGACGCTGCAAGACGCCGAGGCGATTCAACGGCAAGTACGCGCGGTTGAGGATCTGGCGCCTTTCAATCGCCTGCCCAATGCGGAGATCAAGTATAGGGAACGATCAGCCACGGCCCCGATGTTCGGCATCACGCCGGCCTGGGCGTACGTGTGGGACTGGGATGTGCAAACCGGTGATTTTATTTCTGAGAGCGATATGGCGAGTCGCAACCGGGTGTGCCTGTTGGGACCCACGGTAAAAAACGAATTGTTCGGCAGCGAGAATCCCGTGGGGAAGCAGATCCGCGTCGGCAATGTCTATTTCCAGGTAAAGGGGGTAATGGAGACCAAGGGAACCAGTGCGTCCGGCGGTGATATGGACAACCGCGTCAACGTCCCCCTGGCCACATACCTGCGACGCGTGGCCAACGTGGATTACCTTTTCGGCATCAAGATCCTGCTCAACCCCGATTCAGATGTAACCCGGGCTGCCGCCGACATCCGCGCCATTCTGCGGGAACGCCACCGTATCGGCCGTGGTATCCCCGACGATTTCCGGGTTGTGGCGCCGGAAGAGGTGGCGGAGATGGCGGCGAAAATCGCCGGCACCTTCAGTATTTTCCTGGTCCTGGTGGCGGGGATCTCGTTGATCGCCGGAGGGGTGGTGGTGGCCAACATCATGTTGATCTCGGTGAGTGAACGCAAAAAAGAGATCGGCCTGCGCAAGGCCCTGGGCGCGCGCAGCAAGGACATCAAGATGCAGTTTCTGCTGGAAGCGGTGGCGGTTACAATTGCGGGCGGAGCCATCGGCATCGTGTTCGGCGGCATCAGCGCGCGCGCCCTGCAGTTGTTCAGCGGGATTCCGGTCGCAACTTCATGGCAGGCCATCTTGCTGGGTGTTGTCCTTTCCAGCCTGGTGGGCATCGCCGCGGGCATGCAGCCGGCCGGACAGGCGGCCAAATTGCAACCTGTGGAGGCGATGCGGTCATGAGATTGGCACGGAGCGTTAAGATTTCCCGCAAGCAGTTGATGGCGCACAAGTTGCGCTCGATCCTGGCGTTGGTGGGCATTATCATCGGGGTTTCCGCCGTTATCGTGATGGTCGCCATCGGCAACGGCGCCCAGGAAGAAGTGCTGAGCAAGATCAGGGACATGGGCACCAACCTGGTGATTGTCAATGCCGGCCAGGCAGAGAAATCCGCCGGGCGTGCACAGATGCGTGGTGCAGTGACCACGTTGCGTCTCGAAGATGTCGAGGCGATAAAGAACAATCTCGACCTGATTCGCAACGCGGCGCCGATTCAAAGCAAAAAAGTCCAGGTCAAGTTCGCCAACCTGAGCAGCAACACCACGGTGGTGGGAACCAGTCACGAATTTCCCGAGGTGCGCAGTTTTTGTACACAAAGGGGGATTTTTTTTTCCGAAAGTGAAAATCGTGCATCCAGGCGGGTGGCGGTGTTGGGTCGATCTGTAGACAACAATCTCTTTGAGGGCACTGAACCCATCGGCAAGACCATACGTGTCGGACAGATTCAGTTCGAGGTGATCGGCGTCATGGAGTCTAAGGGCGTTGATCTGAACGGTGTGGACCAGGACGACCAGATCTTTATCCCCATTCAAACGGCATTGCGCCGGGTCTTTAACCAGGATTACATCAGTTCGATTTACCTGCAGACGAACGGCCCGGACGAGATGGCGGCGGCGAAGCGCCAGGTGCGAGAATTGTTGCGCGAGCGCCATCGCCTGAACCGGTCCGACAAACCGGATGATTTCACTATCCAGAGCCAGACCGAATTAATGGATGCCCAGCGCGAGACAACCGACACCTTTACCGCCCTGATTGCCAGTATCGGCGGGGTTTCACTTTTGATCGGCGGCATCGGCATATTGGCGATTATGCTGATCGCCATTCGTGAGCGGCGCAAAGAGATCGGCTTGCGCATGGCGGTCGGGGCCAGTCGCAAGGACATTACATGGCAATTCGTGGTTGAATCGGCCATTTTGAGCGTGGGCGGCGGTTTGATCGGCATCGCTCTCGGTATCGCGGTTGCCTTGGTTATCGCGGTTGCCACCGATTGGAACACGAGCGTTTCTCTGGCTTCCATCCTGGCCGCGTTCGGGTTCTCGCTGCTGGTCGGCCTGATTTTCGGAGTTTCCCCGGCGCGTAAAGCCTCTATGCTGGATCCGATCGTGGCGTTGCGGGGAGAATAGAAGTAAAAAGAAGGTGGCAGGAGACCAGAAGACAGGTGACAGGACAAAGCTCTGAATAAGGAATAACGAAGAAGGAATAAGGCACGAAAAAAAACTTGGGGCCGGTGCGTATAAACGTATAAAGTTACTTTCCAGTCTCCTCAACTTGTTCAACTTCCCTCCTCTTCAACTCTTCAACTGTTTTTATCCACAAACGCGGTTGCGGCCCGTCTGCTTTACTTCGCAAGGGCCAGGTCCGCGCGCGGGTTTTCCATGGTATGAAGGGGGGGACGTGGTGCATCGTTTTCGCCAAAGAGATCACGTACCTGGAGCAAGAAATGGAATTCGTGTTTACGGAAAACGCGTCGGCACCGGCGGGATATTACAGCCAGACGGTGATCCACAACGGCCTGGTCTACGTATCCGGGCAATTGCCCGTGGTTCCCGGGAAAGGACCCCATGCGAAAGGGATCGAGGCCCAGACGTTGCAGGTCCTGTCCAGCTTGGCGGCCGTGCTCATGGGTGAGGGCAGTTCCTTGGAATAGGGGTTCCTATCAGTATTGAGGTAACCCGGCCGTAAGATCAGTTCAGCACGGAATAATAAAGGGCATTGAAGAGCATTTTAAAGGTGGCAAACGTTTGCCCCCGGTGCTGGATTCTGCCGGCGAACAGGATGACGCTGCCTTTGTAGTAGTCGAACACTGCTGATGAAACAGCCCGGTCGAGGAACTCACCCCCCTTCAAAAAGCCGCTGACCAGGTGGGGCCCTTTGTCTTTAAACCGGGAAACAATACGCCTGCGGATGTGATGATTCACCGGCATCATTGTCCGGAAGACCGGGCCGTTTGAAAAGAACAGAACATTTTCCTCATTCATTCCCCATCCGATCGGATCTTCTGTATCGATCTTTACTTTCAATATCGACCCGGGGCAATAGAAACGTCTATTTTGTTTGTCTTTAAGTATATTCTCGAAGGGAAGTTCGAAATCAGTGGCTGCGATCTCATATGAAGAATCCAGGAAAATAACAGATCCTCCATCCCGCACGAAACGGACCAGATTTTCGATCCCTTCTTTGCCGATCCCACCCTTGTACTCCGAAGGCATCCGCTCATAATACTTCCCACGATACCCGCGATACTTCCCGTTCACCACAGCCTCCCGGTCCATGTCCGGGATGATAATGACATCAAACCTGCCCGGTAAATTCCTTTTTTTCATGTCAGCGTTATGAATGACCGAATAATCGAACCCGAATTCATCCAGCACCCAGCGGGTCCACCCTTCGTCCATACTGGGGAGGAAAGACTGGTATATCGCAATCTCCGGCTTTCTCAGCTCTTTCAGGCCGGCAGGATCCGTTCCCTCCTCCATCCGGACCTTCACATCGGTGTCTTTCAGTACTTTCTCAATCAATGACCTGTCGATGTTTTTTACATTGATCGCAAAATCACCCCTACAAAGAGTTCCGTTGGTAGTGCTCCTGAATACAGGAACCTTCTTCCTCAACAGCCGGTTCACCACCAGCGCGCTTCCTGTATCCCCGGTCGGAATGACCATCAGATCCCCCTGTCCCTCCGGGGCCTCAGCCGAAGTAGTGAATCCGCTGACTTCCTCCATCTCTCCCGGTCCGGCAGGCTCTGTGTTCACTTCCAGATACTGAACGCCCATCTGTATCGGGAGGGTCCAGCCGGCCGCATCGTAAGGTTCAATGACAGGTCCTTCTTTCATGTATTTTATTTCGGGGTAAACCTGTTTCTCCATCATCAAACGGACAAAATTGCCATAGGGCTGAGCGAGCGGTATGTAATAGGACCCGTCGCTGATCAGCCGTCCGCCGGAAACCTTATCCCGGCCGATCCTGAACACCCTGACGCCGCCTTCCGCCATTTTCCGGATAAAGGCCATCATTGCCGTCTGATCGATCTGGCTGCCGGGGATAATATAACCTTTCGGATCCCCCGCCCGGCCTTTCCGGATACTTTCAATGCCGCAGTTCACATAATTTTGAAGGAAACTCTTCCTGTTTGCGGAAACAACTTCGCACAAAGCCTCCGCGGCAATACACTCATAATCGATGATATCCTTCAGCCGCCACCATCCTCCCTCCCATGGGTCGGGGAAATTCGTCTGCTTTTTGTACTCCGGCAGTCCCTTCGACGAAGACATCAATTCGTTTTTGTCTATAAAAACGGGAGAGGCGATCGCGACGCTGGCCAGTTCCGTCAGGATACCGACAACATTTTTATACCACGCTGTATTTTTTGATCCGCCGGGCCAGTATGCGTCAAAACCATACCCCGAGGCCACGCCCTTCTTTCCTTTTTCCTGGAGCTTGAATGCCATATATGAACCGATCAGATCCGTTTCTCTCAGAAGCACCGGGTCGAGGTTATCGTTCATCGGGTCCTTGAAGGGCGGGACGAACATTCTCGGACCTGTTATTCCCATCTGGTGCATATCCAGGAAGACCTGGGGAAAATATCTCTTATGCAAAATGGCATTGACCACTTTTGTCTCTTTGAGATTCAGCATGAAAAAATCCCTGTTTGTGTCATGTCCGGCATAATGATGGTAGAGAAAAGGAAGCGGCCCGCCTTCATATTCGGTTCCGATATGCTTTTCATACCATTCCGTCACCATAATGTTCCCATCCGGATTGATGGAGGGCATCAGCATCAGAACGGTATTGTCAAGAATGTTCTCGATTTCCCCGCCGGAACCCGTTGCAAAGCGGTGGGCAAGCAGCAGCATCATCTGGGAAGAGGCTATTTCAGTGGAGTGGATCGTCCCGGTGATCAGGATGAAGGCCTTCCCGTCTTCGATCAGCATCCGGGATTCCAGCCTTTTCATCCGGTCGGGATTGGCCATTCGGCTGTTCATTCTGATCAGTTCTTCAAGGTTTTCAATGTTCTTCTCCGATGAAATGAAAGAAAGTATCATCGGGTTCCCCCGCGTGGAGAGCCCCTCGTTCCGGGTGACCACCCGCAGAGAATTCTTTCCCAGATATTGCATATATTTCACGATATCCGGGTAGGCTATCAGGACCCGGTCCTCACCGATCTTCCTGTTAAAGAATTCATCGGGACCCGTCTGTGAATAAATGAACGAACCGATAATTAAAAATGCGATCAGGATCAAAGGTCTCTTATGCATGGCATCCTCCGGTCAAGCACTATTAAAAAAATATAACGCTTACGGAAAAAGAATAAAAGACCCGATAAATGGGTCAAGTCCACGTTTGACTTTTCTCGAGAATTCCATTTTCATTATTTTCTGCCTTTTTCTGTGAATCGGGAATGGGTGCATTTTTGACCATTCAGATTTCTTTTTTAGATATCCGTTGGACCTGGTTTTCAGGAGCCTGGGAATTCAATAAGGATCGGCCGACTCATGATACAATTCAAAAAAATGACAAAGAAAGGTCAGTCGTTGACCTGGCCCCTTTTTACTGACAGGATAATCAAAGTTCCGTTCTGGTATTTCGCCGCAGGCGGGCTTTCTCTTTTGTTATCCAAAAATCCGTATTTACATACTTACAAGCACCGTCCCCAGTTTCAGTTTGTTTTACGAATTTGGATTAAATCCGGTTGACTCGAAAGGCAATCAATCCTAGAATTCATGTGTGCCCGTATATGGGTAGCGAAAAATCGAGTCATTGAAAGGAGAAGAAGGCCGATGAAGTATTTGCAAACCCATCCCGAAAAGTGTATCGGGTGCCGCACCTGCGAAGATGTATGCTCCCAGCTTTACTTTAAGGAGGTGTCGGCGGAAAAATCGTGTATTCAAGTGCTGGATCAGGCTGGAGGCGAATTTGACCTCAGCGTTTGCAATCAGTGCCGCACCTGTGTGGCTGAATGTCCCACCATGGCGTTGACGGTAAACAAAGCGGGTGTTGTCATGCTCAACAAGAATTTGTGCATCGGTTGCTATGCTTGCGTGGCCATCTGCCCGACCGGGACAATGCAAACCTACCACGAAGGCATCGTGCCTTTCAAGTGCATTGCCTGCGGCGCCTGCGCCAAGGAGTGCCCCACCGCCGCCATCGAAATCGTTACGGAGGACTGATATGAAAGAAAATATAGAAAAACTGAAATCGCGGCACAAGATGCTCAAAGAGTTCACCTACGAGTTGCGGCCCCTGGAAAAGGGTTATTCGGACCGCTCCCTGTACATCAACCTGTCTCTCAACGAGGTGCGCGAAAAACCCGTGCCCGCGGAAATGAAAGAGAAGTTCATCGGGGGCAAAGGCTACGGCTTGCGCCTGCTGTGGGATGCCGTGAACCCGGAGACCAAGTGGGACTCCGAGGAAAATGAAATCAACATCGCCGTGGGTCCCATCGGTGGCATCACCAGCTATGCCGGTGCGGGAAAATCACTGGTAACTTCCATTTCGCCCACTACGGGTATCCCGATCGACAGCAATGTGGGCGGCCACTTCGGCCCCTATTTCAAGTTTTCCGGCTTTGACGCCCTGGAGATCCAGGGCAAAGCGGAACGGGACGTGATCATCTTTATCAACGGCAACGAGGGCCGCATCCAGATTTTTGAAGCCCCGGACGAGGAGGTCAACTCCCACATCCTGGCGGAGCAGATGACCGACATGTTCGCGGACAACGAAACCGAACGCCAGCACATCTCCACCGTGTCCGCGGGCCGGGGGGCGGAACACGCCTGGATCGGCTGCCTGAACTTTTCCTACTACGACAAGCGCCGCAAGGGGCTGCGCCTGAAACAGGCGGGTCGCGGCGGCATCGGCACGGTTTTTCGCAACAAGAAAATAAAAGCCATCGTGGTCAAGTATTCCAATTTGCGCGGTGATTCCAACCACCCGGTGGACCAGAAGACGATTCAGAAAACCGGCATGAAATTCCACCGCGAGATCATGACCCTGGATGACGAGCAGTGCCGCATGCGCAAGGTGGGCACGGCACACTTGATGGAGATTATGGACGAGTACGACCTGCTGCCCGTCAAGAACTTCAAGTTCGGCAACCACGAAGATGCGTACAAGATCGACTCCTCCGTATGGACGAAGTTGATGACCCAGAATGTCCCCGACGGCTGCTGGTACGGTTGCACCATGTCCTGCGCCCACGCCGTGGATGACTTTGTGCCCCGCACCGGCCCCTACAAGGGAGAGAAGGTGATCGTGGACGGTCCTGAGTACGAGACCGCCGCCGGCTGCGGCGCCAACCCGGCCATTTTCGATCCCCACGCCATCCTGGAGATCAATTTCTACTGTGATACCTACGGCATCGACACCATCTCTTTCGGCACCCTCACGGCTTTTGTCATGGAGTGCTACGAGATCGGCGTGCTGAACAAAGAGCGCACCGGCGGCCTGGAACTGGAGTGGGGCAACTGGGAGGCCACCCTGGAGATGCTTCACCAGATGGCCCGGGGCGAGGGTTTCGGTGTTCTCGCGGGCAAGGGCATCCGTTACATGAAAAAGCACTTTGTCGACACCTACGGCGCGGATCCTGAGTTCCTCAACGATATCGGATTCGAAGGCAAGGGTTTGGAGCAGTCCCAGTATCAATCCAAGGAATCCCTGGCCCAGCAGGGCGGCTACTACATGACCAACAAGGGCCCTCAACATGACGAGGCCTGGCTGATCTTCATGGACATGGTCAACAACCAGATTCCTACCTTTGAGGACAAAGCCGAAGCCCTGCACTATTTCCCCATGTTCCGGACCTGGTTCGGGTTGCAGGGGTTGTGCAAGCTGCCCTGGAACGACGTGGAACCGGCAAACAACGCCGAGACCGATGAGCCGGCCAAGGTGCCCGAGCATGTCCAGAACTACGTGGACCTGTACAACGCCGTAACCGGGAAATCGATTGATAAAACAGAGATGATCCGCCAGTCCGAACGGGTCTACAATTTCCAGCGCGTGTTCAACCTGCGCATGGGGCACGGCCGGCGGGTCGACGATTACCCGCCTTACCGGGCCATGGGGCCGCTGACGGCGGAGGAATACGAATCCCGCAGCGAACGGTACGACAAGCAGTTGCGTGAACTGATCCAAGTGGATCCCGAGGGCAAGAGCGTGGAAGAGAAACTGGCCCTCCACCGGCGCTGGCGCGAAGATCGCTATGAACAACTATTGGACGCGGTGTACAAGCGCCGTGGCTGGACCGCGGACGGCGTACCCCGCATCGAACACCTGAAGGCGATCGGCATGGACCTGCCGGAACTGATCGCGGTAGTCAAGGATCACCAGTAAGCAAAGGGCAAAGAATCAGGTTCCCGGTTCAGTGCCGGTCGTAAAATAGGCTTTTTTGAGAACCGGTCCGCTATTCCTGTTGCACCTCGGTGCTGTCCGGGGTCTGGGCGGGTTGCAGTTGCTTTTCTTTTTCCGCCCGGCTCCTGCAGAAGCTGCACAACTCGGTGATGTTCTTGAGTTCCCGCGCCTGCGCCACCGTGCCCTCAAAGATCTGGTCCGTCACCTTGCGGTTGATGGCGTGGCAATCGGAATAGATGTGGTACTTGGTGCCGGACTTGGTCCAGTAAACAAAGTCGCGGCCCCCCGTCAGAGACTCAACTTCGGCCGTTTGCGCGGCGTACTGTTCCTGGGAGGGCGGGTTGAGGTCCACGCCCATGACGCCGGCAATGACCAGGGCGATGATCGCGATGGTTCCCACCAGGCCCTTTTGTTTACCGGTCAAGTCCTTGTTGGTAAAAATGAGGATGACCAGGGGCAGGAAAGCGATGACGGCGATGATGACGCCCAACTGGTTCTGCACAAAGAACCTGACTTTCTCTTTCTCCGAGGCGGGATCCAGGCGGTTGGCTTTTTTCCACAGCAACGAGCCGATCACGACAAATACCAGGTCCACGGCGATCAGCACGATCAGCCAGGTGGTGTTGATGGGCGGTTTCAGGAGCAGGTAAATGGCTCCGGCTTCGCAGGCGATGGCCACGATCCAGGAGAGGATCGCTAGCAGGCGTTTTTTGCCCGCGCGCTTTTTGGCTTCCGGGGCGGGAGTAAACGCCCGGCCTTTACTGACTTCTTTCCCGGATGATTCCGGGCTTTCCACACGAACGACTTTTTTCTTGGTTCCTTTGTCCGGCATGTGATGACCTCCGAATAGGGATATTATAGCGCAATAAAAATAAAGTTGGAAAGTTGGAGAGTGAAAAACCGGCAAGGGGCCATAGGCAAGTGGCGAGGGGGACAATTCAGTCGAAAGCATAAAGCCGAAAGCAGCCCCAATGCGTTTTTCTACTTTCTACCTTCTACAAGGACAGACAGGTGGCAGAAGGCAGAACATCCTGATCGGAAAGTGATGGAACGCTTGGGTTTCGTTTGCGGGGGTTGATAGTTTTGTTTTTTTTTGAGATTATTCCGGGCAGAGGTATAATCAGATGACACTTCGCCGCGACAGAATTGTGCTCTCTGGTCTTTTTCTTATTTTATGCGCATTGTTTTTCGTTTCCCCAACCAATGCCGGGGATGTGCCTGAGTTGAAAAAACTGGTTCATGGCTTGCAGTGGAGCCCGGGCCGGAACAGTCCCGATTTGAAGCCACCCCTGGTCAAAAAGACCACCGTGCCCCCCATCCGCGCCAAAGGGGTAAAGACCTTCGGAATCGCTTACGAAATCACCATGGAAGAGAAGGCGCCGCGGTATCCCCTGTTGATCTCTTTCCCGTTGCCCGCGGCCGCGCTGGCGGATGTTGACCGCATCGTTTTTATTAAGTTGTCCGGCGGCAAAGAAGAACTGCTGTTTCCTTCTGCAATTGATAAGGAAAACGCGCGCGCCACGCTGCTTTTGCGCTCCTTTTCCACGATTGTTGTCGGTACCATGGAAAGCAGATACCAGCAGATCGTCATAGAGGGCGTTGTCATTATGACCGAAGAGGCGGAAGAAGAGCCCGCCGGCATATACTTCGACATGACCAGCAGGGAAACCAGCTCGGGCGAATCCGCCAATTTCGTGTATGAAACCGACGGCCTGGAAAAGTTCTACTTCAAGCAGCTGTTTCCGTCCACCCTTTTCGGCTCCTACGTGTTTCACCGCATCGTCGGTTTCAGCTATAATTTTATCTTCGCGGGTGACCCGCTGGTCAGCCCCCCAGTGATCATTGACGGTAGTAAATCATCCGTCGGTGTCTCTCTGAATGTCATTCCCGTCACCACGCGCATGGAAGGCCGGGTGGTGGACCGCGACGGCAATCCCCTGGAGGGTGTGCGGATCGAACTCTCCGGTCCCTACAACGTCACATACCGGACACGCTCCCGCGAGGGCGGTCGCTATTTCAAAGACTATATCGGTATGACCGATCCGCGCATCTCCATGACCGAGAGCATGCCTTGCACCCTGACCAATCCCGAGGACAAGGAGTGCCAACCGGTGAAAATGACATTGAAGCTGACCGCCGGAAAAACGTACCGGGAGGACCTCGTCTACCATCCCCAGGGGGAAATCCGCGGCTACATCCGTGACAAGTGGCGGAATGAACTGGAGGGGGCGACCATCGAGGTCAAGCCTTCCGGGGGACAAACCATTACCCGTGAAGTCTCCAGCCCCTACCGCATCGAATACATTCCGGTCGGTGAAGCCACGGTCACCGTTACCTGCGCCGCGGGAGTGCACCAGCAAGCAAAAACGGTTGACATCGCCTGCCAGATCCCCGGAATCTCGGAGGATTTTACTAATTTTGAGCTGGATTGCGCCGGGACGATCCGCGGCCACGTGCGCGACAGGTTCGGCAATGAACTAAAGCAGGTCAACATCAAGGTCAGGCCGTCCCAGAATGAAACCATTACCCGTCGAGTCGACAGCCCCTTTGAAATCAGCGACATCCCGGTGGGGGAAGCCACGATTACGGCGGCCTGTGCAACGGGCGTGCATCAACAGACGCAAACGGTTGACATCAGCTGTGATGCCCCCGGGAGCAAGGACGGTGACATCGATTTCGAACTGGATTGTTGCGGTGAGGTCCGTGGCCACGTGCGCGACAAAGACGGAGTCGATCTAAAGGGAGCCACCATCCGGGTCAAGCCCTCCCGCGGCGAAACCATCACTCGCGAAGTGTCCGGTACCTACCACATCAAAAACATTCCCGTGGGTGAAGCCGTGGTCACCGCCAGCTGCCCTGACGGCAATGGCCGGGAGAGCAAAAAAATAGAGATTAACTGCAAGGCGCCGGACAGCACGGCCCCTGATACCGATTTCGTGCTGGATTGTGAAAGCGGCATGACTTTTCGCATTCGCAACAGCGGCAACCTGGATTCGCAGGGGTACACGTACAACTATACGGCAGCAACAAACGCTGAATTCACCCTGTTTCTGCCCAAGGGGGAAAGTGAGGCCGAAGTTGAGGTGACCTATGCGGTGAAGTGTGTGCTGGAGTCCACCGGAGCCGATACGCCGAATCGAATTGTTTCGATCTCTCCTTCCAACTACACCCTCGATACCCGGATCCGTTGGCGGGTGGAAAAGCATGAAAAAAGTAATGGCGTTGCGGGATACGTGTTTTCGGGCGAGGCCATTCATCATGACACAAAAGAGATCAATGTGGTCGTCGACACGGGATCCAGTATGAGTCCGATTATGAGCACGGATTTTTCCGGGGTGCCGGCGCCCGCTGATCAAATACTTGATCCGCTGAGTTTTACCGTGCGCAAAGGCGCGAACGTGGATGAATTTCCCTTTGTCAGGAAGCGGGAGCGCAGCGACACCATGCCCCAGGGTGTGATCGGTACCCAGGGAAGCGCCCGCAATCGCTATCGCAATGAAATCCGTATCGATCTTGCCGGCGGGGGCCGGAACTGATTCAGCAGCCGGGTTTCAGTTGCACTGCACGGAATCCAGGATTTTGCGGTAGATCTCTTTGTAGTTGGTGAACTGGTTGCGCGGAACCCGGCAGTTAAAGAAATAGACCGCTATCATTTCACCCCGTGGATCTTCCAGGGTAAGGGTCATGTGGCTCAAGTCGTCGTGAGCCTCCCAGGTATGACCGCTCATGTTGCATTTGTCCACTGCGGTTTTGCTTTTGGGCGCGGACCCGTGAATCATTTCCTTGATCTGTTCGTCAACGGTCTGGCCGGCCATAATCGGCATCAGCCCGCATTGCAGGGAAATCAAGGGTAATCCCATGTCGAAGCTCTCTGTTTTTGGGAACCAGATGTCGGTGTTGCTTTCCCGCTTCCAATCGGCGGGAATCATGAAAGTAAAGTCTTCATAATTAACCTGTTTCCAACCACTGACGGCTTTTCCCTCACTTGCCGGCGCTGTTTGCGCGGCATCAGCGGCCGGCGGCGAATCCACATCGGTTTCCGCTTTCTGCGCTGCATTCATCGGGTCTTCTGTGGGGGCGTTATCATTGCAGGCAAAGAACAGCATGGTGAAAAAGAGCAATGAGATGCAAAATACCAGTGTACTTTTGAATTTCTTCATCGTGTTTCCTCCTGTCGTGGCCAAATTCTAGCAAATCGGCAAGAAATATAACACCGCCGTTTAATTCATTATTGTGATGGGAACTCGTCGTACTAGTGATGTGAACGCAAGGGCCCCCTTGTGGATGAGCAAAATTTCGGGCTTTGTGATGAAAAAGCCAAGGCATGTTCTGAATATCGAATAACGAGAAAGAATGAGGGGGCAGTGCCTTCCTCCTGTCCCCCTCGCCAATTTCCCCTGGCCCCTTGCCGGTTTTTCACGCTCCAACTCTTCAACTTTTTATTCCACATTTTCTTTCTTTGGCCTAGAATAGGAGAGAGGAGATGGTCATGATAAAACGGTTGGGAATCATGGTATTTTTGCTGGCTCTGGCGGGAACGACGGTGTGGGGCGTAGCCGCGGACGACGCTTTTGAAAAGCGGTTACAGGGCATTTCACGGGCGGAGATGCAGGCCGTGGTGGAATTCCTGGGACACGACCTGCTGGAAGGCCGCGCCCCGGGCACTCGCGGGGGCGACCTGGCGGAGATCTACCTGCGCAGCCTGTTCAAATTCATGGATCTGGAGCCCGCGGGAGCGCAGGGGTACATGCAGCCGTTTACATTGAAGAAGTTCACCACTTCAGCCATTCAGCTTTCAGCGGGCGAGGCAAGACTGGAATACATCCGCGACCTGGTGGGCACCTGCACACAAGAGAAAAAGCGGTTTAACCTGACCGCGCCACTGGTATTTACGGGGTTCGGCATCCAGGCGGAGCAATGGAACTGGGACGATTTCAAGGATGTGGATATCTCGGGCAAGATCCTGGTCAGTCGTGTCAACGACCCCGGTCTGTACCATCCGGAAATTTTCGAGGGCAAAACGTTGACCTATTTCGGCCGCTGGACCTACCACATCGAGGAGGCCGTGCGCCGCGGGGCCATGGGCATCCTGTTGATCCATACGGCTGAATCCGCGGGCTACGATTGGAACGTGGTGAAAAACTCCTGGACCAACGGTGAGCTTTTTATCCCCTCCCAGATCGAGAATGACCTCGTGTTCCGGGGCTGGATCCGGGAAGAGAGTTTGCGCACGTTACTGGCGAGAAAGGGGATTGAGCTGGAGGCACTGTACATGGATTCCCTTTCCCGGGATTTCCGGCCTGCAGATCTGGGCCTGCCGGTCACGATCAGCGGCAACAACAAATGTGAAACGATCATGAACCGCAACGTGGTGGCCACGATCCCCGGAAAGGTTAGCCAACGGATCGTTCTCAGCGCCCACATCGACCACCTGGGGAAAACGGATGCCGGTGGGGACAACGTCTATAACGGGGCGATTGACAACGGCACGGCGGTTGCCGCCATGGTGGTGGCGGCAAAAATCCTCAAGAAATTTCAATCCACGCTTCACTACTCTGTCACCTTGCTGGCCTGCAACAGCGAGGAGGCGGGTTTGTTGGGGTCAAAATACTTCGTGGATAACACAGACCGTTCTACAATCGTGGCCAACATCAATTTTGAATCCACCCCGGTATGGAAGCCGTCCACCACCCTGATGGGGATCGGCGCGCGCTTTTCCACTTTCGAGGATTTGATACGTGAAACGGCCGCCGCCGCCGGCCTGGGGTATTCCCAATTTTCCCTGGCCAACCAGGGGCTGTTTTACCGTTCCGACCAGTTCGCCTTCGCGCGCCGGGGAATCCCGGCGGTGTGGATCTCAGCCGGGGAAGAAGAGGTGGATGGCGAGCGGCATTATACCCGCTTCTGGCTTGGGGATTATCACACTGTGCGGGATGAATACAACCCGAACTGGGACCTGGGCGGCCTGCGCCAGACCATCCAGGCGGCATTGTGGCTGGTGCGCCGCATCAACGATTCCCGCACCCCGCCGACGTGGAAAAACAACCTTACTTTTCCGATGGAAAAATGAAGTGAAAAGATAAAAGAGAAAAGTAGGGGCGACCGGCCGGTCGCCCGAAAGTTGGGGAGAATGCATTGATTTTGGCTGCAATACTTTCGATAATGATTCAGCAGGAGGTCGGCATGAATAGTGTAAAGATCGGTGACCAGGAGTGGATGGTACGGAACCTGGATGCATGCACATTTCGTAATGGTGACCCCATTCCTGAAGCCGGATCGCCTGAGGAATGGAATAACGCGGCCAAAGAAGAGCAACCGGCCTGGTGTCATGTGGACAACAATTCTGAAAACGATGCCGTTTTCGGCAAACTGTATAACTGGTATGCCTTGAACGATCCGCGCGGGCTGGCGCCGCAAGGGTGGCATATTCCCAGTGATGAGGAGTGGGATATGTTGATCACCGGCCTGGGGGGCGATGCGGACGCCGGCGGTAAGATGAAGGCCCATGATCTCTGGCAGGTTCCCAATGCCGGTGCCACCAATGAGAGCGGCTTATCTGTACTCCCAGGCGGCTATCGCGGTCACAAAGGCGGTTTTCACGCCCTGGGCTTTATGGGCTGCTTCTGGTCGGCGTCCGAGGTCAGCGCCCGGTATGGCTGGAGCCGCTATGTGTACTCCCACAATACGGTGGTTCGTCGTTCCCGCAGCGGGCATAAGGGTGAAGGATTGTCGATTCGTTGTGTCCGCGAGTAGCGGGCAATCCAGCCGCTGGCGCTGTTTTGCGGGCTGATGCATTTGAGGCCGTGACGCTTTGTTGAATAATTTTTTAATTGGCAGTAGATTACAGAAAACAGGACCGGTGCTGAACCGGGGATTCAAGGCGAGGTAACATGCGCTGGAAAGGCAGAAGACAAAGTGACAATGTAGAGATTCGCGGTGGTTCGACCGGCCGGCGCGTGGCCGCCGCCGGCGGATTACTGGGGATTGTGGCCGCGGTGGTTATCCTGTTGTTGGGCGGAGATCCCGGCGAGGTGGTGCAGAACCTGCAGATTCCCCAGGCCGCCCAACAGGAAAGTGCCCGCCCTATGAGCGAGGCGGAAAAAGAACTGGCGGAGTTCGTGGCCGTTGTCCTGGCCGATACCGAGGATGTCTGGCATGAAATTTTTCGCGGCCAGGGGCAGCAATACCGGGAAGCCAGGCTGGTGATCTTCAGCGGCGCCACGGAGTCGGCATGCGGATTCGCCCAGGCCGCGGTGGGACCTTTCTACTGCCCGGGTGATGAAACGGTCTACATCGACCTGGCCTTTCTGCAGGCCATGACAGAGAAGTTGGGAGCCCGCGGTGATTTCGCCTGGGCGTACGTGGTTTCCCACGAGATCGGGCACCACGTGCAGAACCAGTTGGGCATCCTCGAAAAAGTGCATGCTGAAAAACAACGGCTGAGTCGACGCGAGGCCAATCGCCTGGATGTCCGCCTGGAACTCCAGGCCGATTTCCTGGCCGGCATCTGGGCCCACCATGCCCAGCGCATGAAAAACATCCTCGAAGAGGGCGATATCGAAGAAGGCATGAACGCAGCTTCATCCGTGGGGGATGACAACGTGATGAAGCGTACCCGGGGCTTCGTGGTGCCCGATGCCTTTACCCACGGCACATCCGCGCAACGGGTGCGCTGGTTTACGCTGGGGTTCAAGACGGGTGATGTCAGCCGCGGTGATACATTTGCGGCCGGGGAGTTATAGAAAAAAAGTTGGAGAGTTGGGGAAGTTGGAAAGAATGTGGCAGGTGACAGGTATCAGGTGGCAGGGGGCTGGTGGTCGCGAAAGTAGAAGGCATAAAACCGGCGCAAAGGAAAGACAAAAGTTATTGAGGGAAGGTGTAGGGGCGACCGGCTGGTCGCCTGTTCTGTTTCTCCGCCTTCAACTATCTCAACAACTTTTTATTCTTCTTCCCTTACCACCTGGATAAAGATGCGGGTTCGCGGGATAAACGTGTGGTTCTGGTTATCCACGCTCATATCTTCAATTCCGACCAGGTATTCCTTCCGCTCACTGTCCGCGGTGTAGACTTCCCACATGAGGTTGGCCTGGCCCAGCCATTGACCCGGCGACCAGGGTTCGCGGTTTTCCAGGCAGGATTTCACCCATTTGCCGTCGTAGATCAGGGTGTCGTATTCGTACTGGTTTTCAAAATCCTGCGGCCTATAGAATTCCAATTCATACCATGGGGCAATCACGGTTCCGGGAGCGGGCTCTTCCGTGATTTCCGGCATGCCCGCGCTTGCTTTGAGCTGTTTGATGTAGAAGCGGGCCACCGGTTCCGGCGCGGAGGCAACGGAATAGATGCGGATGATCTCGCTGCGACCGCTTTCGCTGTCTTCTTCTCCTTCCATCTGAGCCTTGTATTCGGCCTCGGCCGCGGTGTCTCTCTTTGCATCCGCGTAGGTGGGGATGTCACTGATTTTTCGGGGAATATCCGCGCCCGCCAAGTCCGGAATGGCCACTACCAACAGGGGAATGCAGAGAAAAAAGTGAAGTTTCATTTTTCGCCTCACGAAATTTTTGCGGGTTGGGTTCAGCCGCAACCGCAGCATACGCTGAATGCGCACGCCAATCAAGTGTTTTTAAAGCAAATGTTTTTCTTTCCCCAATGAAGGCTCCTTCGCCCGTGTGCCCATCCAATCACTTCGGGAAATTAGGGAGTGATCGTGGACAACCTGAAGGGTGGAAAACAGACACGATTGCGATGCCCGCCGTTAAAGATTATGACGATGCGGTGGCGCGGACGGGAGCCGGGCCTTTGCGGTGCTGCCGGGAGCCGTTGCTGCGTGTGGTCCGCGAAGTGGGGGGTGCGGCCGATGCTACACGTGTTTTTCCATGCGGCTTGGAATACCACCTCGCATAAGCAGGTTGGCTTCCCATTCCGTCCTGATGGCGGAAGTAAGTGGAATCGTTGCAGTCCGCCCCATGGGATCGCGAACAATGCAATCCTGCCGGCTTTCCGGTGCCAGATCTTTGAGTTGGCGGATGGTCAAGCGGTGCTCGGCCCCGATGGCGTAGATGTCGTGGCGGTTGTCTTGATTATAAAGCAAGGGAATAACGCCCATGGTGATCAGGTTGCGGCGATGGATTTCCTCAAAAGAAAGCGCAATTACTGCTTCAACGCCCAGCAGGCGGGTCACCCTAGCTGCCCAGTCGCGCGCCGAACCGGCTCCGTATTCTTTGCCCGCCAGAACAATCAGCGGTACGCGCCGGAAGCGATAGATTCGCGCCGCCTTCCAGATCGGCAAGGTGTGATTGTTTCCCCGGATTGCCGTATATCCCCCTGAAGGTTGCTCCGTCAGCAGCAGGTTGTGCAGGCGTGGTGACGTGAATCCTCCCCTGATCATGACTTCGGCATTGGCGCGCCAGGCAGCATAACTTTGCGGAGTTGTTGACAGGCCGGATTTCATGAGAATGAATCGCCCCGACTCGCTTTCCCGGGGGATCGGGCCGACGGGTGAAATATGGTCGGTGGTTATCCCGTCACCGAGTTTAACCAATACCCCGGCGTTGTTCAGGCTGCCGCTTTTTATCCAGGAAGGTGTTCCAATATCGGCAAGGGGAGATGCGGTGATTTTCCGGAGCCCCTGTATTTCACCAGAAGGTTCGGCCCTGAAATGATGCCAATGCTCTTGGGCTTCCCGGCGCAACAACTTTTCAGTTTGCAGGGGAATGTGGGCATTGTTCCACTGGGCCTGGTAGTGTTCAACCTCCGCTTGTTCGGCCCACAGGCGGGCGAATGGATGGGACGAGCATGGGTCGATGACTCCACCCCACCGACCCATCAAGGTCGCGGCTACCACTTGTTCCGGCGATGCCAAAAAAACCGCGTCGAGTTCCGGGTGGATGCGTCCGGGGAAATTACGGTTGCCGGAAATGACGGCGCAGCCTTGATCGTTGCCTTGCGTGGTCTCTGGCGGGAGTGAACCGCAATGGCCTAAGCACGGTCCGCAGCCGATGCCGCAATCAAAGAAGCCGGTTTGTTCAAGGTACGAAGCCAGGCCGCTTTCGCGCAAAAAAGCCATAACCCGGGTTGAGGATAAAGCGAGAACCGTTTTGATTCGTGGAGCCGGACTTATCCCGGCTCGCAAGGCGTTGCGGGCGAGCAGTGCCGCGCGGATCAACATTCTCGGGTGGGCGCCGTTTGTGCATGAAGTGATGGCCGCCAGGCGCACGGGTTTTGTAGATATTGCGGTTACCCGCTGCCAGGGGTATTCAGGCCCTGAAGCGCAGGGCTTCAGTTGATCCAGGTCAACAATGATTTCACACGCGACCGGTCGCGTTGGACGGTTTTCGCGCCATAGCCCCCTTATTTGGGCGACCTTCCGCCAGCGTTGCGTCCGCACGGATCCCACGATTCGTTCCATGAAAGCGATCCCGCAATGATCCACGGGAAAAAACGCCATCTGGCAGCCGTATTCAGGGGCCATGCCGGCAAGAACGGCCCGATCCGCGATAGGCAGATAATCCAGGGCGGGACCGCTGAATTCCGCCCAGGTCCCATTGATGCCGATCCTCCTGAGTCGGTGGGCCAGGTGGAGGGCCAGGTCGGTGGGTGTGCAATTTGCGCGAAGTTTCCCACGCAATACAACCTGGGTGACCGGAGGGATGGCCAGAGATACGGGGCCGAAACAGGCGGCGTAGAGCGCTTCCAGGGCGCCGACTCCCCAACCCGGAACGCCGAGGGCATTGATGATCGGGGTATGAGAGTCGGTGCCCAGAACGCAATCCTGGGGGGTATCGAGGCTGAATGACGCTTTTTGCGGTGCCAGGCGTTCCAGGTTGAGTTGATGAATCACCCCCGATCCCGGGGGATGAATGGTCAATGAAGGGATTATCCTGGAGGCATCTTTAAAAAAACGGTAACGGTGGTGATTGGCATTCATTTCCGTGCGGCGATTGCGCGCGGCAGACTGTTTATTGCCGAAGTCCTCGGTAATGATGCCGTGATCCACCACCAGGTCCATGGGCGGGAGTCGCGACCCGTTCACTGTACTGGAGATCAGGTCCTGGACTAAATTCAAACCCGAGGCGTCCTGGAGCAGGAGTCGGGTCGGACAAAACGGAACCTCCATGCCCACCAGCTTTTCCGCTCGTTTCGGCCAGTCGATGGTTAGTTCACAATGTTCCAGGGTATTGTGAACACACCAGAGAAACGCACGATAGACATATGGGAGAGCCTGCCAATACGAAACATTTTTCATGAACATGGTTTTTTGGGATGGGGGTTTTTCAATAGTGTGATCAATGTATCCAGGGCACGGAGCAATTGTTCTTCCGGGATTGTCAGCGGCGGTAGCAGACGCATGACGTGAGGCCCGGCCGCCAGGGCGATGACGCCCCGTGCCTGCAGCCGTTTGAGCAATGGCGTAACGGCGTATTCCAGTTCGATTCCCACCATGCATCCGAGGCCGCGGATATCTCGAACCCCGGGCAAGGGCTCCCGCTGCAATTGCTCGATGATGATCTCGCCTTTCTCAGCGGCCATAACGCACAGGTCCTGGGACTCAATAATAGACAGGGCTGCGGCGGCTGCGGCGCAGGCCACGGGGTTGCCGCCGAACGTAGAGCCATGAATTCCGGGTTTTTCCATTATCCGCGGTCCGCAGGCGATGCCACCGAAAGGGAAGCCTCCCCCCAGGGCCTTGGCGAAACAGATGATGTCCGGCGTAACCCCGAAGTGGCTGTGCGCCCAGAATTTTCCGGTCCGACCGCCTCCAGTCTGGATTTCATCCAGAATCAGGCATGCATCGCTCTCGTTGCAGGCTGACTGGATTTCGCAAAGAAAATCCGCCCGGGCCGGGTACACACCCCCTTCGCCCTGAACTCCTTCCACGATTACGGCCGCCACGGTATGATCAATCGCTTTGATCAAGCCTTCCACCTGGTTGAAAGGCAGGAACGTCACTTGCGGCAATAGGGAATGAAATGGTTCGCGGTACCCGGGAGGCCAGGTTACGCCCAGGGCGCCGATGGTGCGTCCGTGAAAGCTCCTTTTAAACGCGACAAATCGTGATCTGCCGTTACTGATAGCGGCCAGTTTCAGGGCGGCTTCAACCGCTTCCGTGCCGGAGTTGCAGAAAAAGAAGCGGTTAAGGGCGGGAGGCGTTACCCGGGAAAGGGCTGAGATCAATCTGTCGCGGGCATCATTGGAAAAACTGCCCGGGCAACTGAGCAGATGTTGGCTTTGAAAAGCCACGGCCCGGGCAACGGCCGGGTGGGCATGCCCGACCGCGGCGACTCCGTGTGCGGAGGCCAGATCGATGTAGGTGCGACCGCAGTCATCATAAATAGTGGCGTTTTCGCCCTTGATCAGGCGTATGCCGCGATTGGCGGAAAAGTTCATTTGCCGCGGCTCCGACCGCGACATTACGCGCTGATGCATGTTCCGCTTCCGTTTAGGGCATGCTGAACGGGGTGCTCCAACCGACCGTCACAGATAAAAACCGTAACAGGAGGTATGGCCAGAATCGCTTTCAACGCATGCAATTTACGCCCCATTCTGCCATCGGAGCGCGTGATTTCCGTTTCAAGCTCGGGTGGTGTCAGGCGGTGGATTATGGATGAGTTGTTCAGGGGATCCCGCAGCAGTCCAGGGGCTTCAATGAAAAAAAAGATGCGCTGCGCCTGCAATTCCCGGTGAAGGAGGCTGACCAGGTCGTCGTTTTCGCTGTTGACCGCGTTTCCTCTCTCGTCGAGAAAGGGTACGGTGATTACTGGAAGATAATTTGACTTCAACAGGTAGTCCAGCAGGGGAAAGTTCAGCGCTTCAGGTTTGCCCGATAGATCGCGAACAAGCCGTTTCCGGTTATTCTCCACGATTCGGATCCCCGGGTTGCGCCGAGCCCGTACCAGGCCGCCGTCCAGGCCGGTGAGTCCCACGGCATTAAATCCCCGCTGCTGGCACATCTCTACGATACGCTTATTGCGCAGGCCCGCGTAGGCCATGAGCTGCAGGTCCAGGAGTGAGTCGTCGGAATAGACACTGGAACGGCCGCTTTCAGAGACCAACCGGCGAATCGGCCGGTTCAGGTGTCCGGCCAGCTCGTCGCGCCAGGCATTGGCGCCATGAACGATGACGGCCGGTCTTTCCAGTTTCTTTAGGTCATCGAGAATGCCGCCGACATTTACGGATGAACCACCGCCGATTTTTATGATGTTCACGAGACCATCTCCAGGCAGGGGTTGTCCAGGGAGCTCCAATCCTCGATGAGGCCGAAACGGCCTGAACAAATTGTGGTGCGATTGCCGGTTTTGCGCTTGTAAAGGGTGAAATAATCTGCTTCCTGGGTGAAGTAGGAAAACACGATGGTGCGGTCGTTTTCCGTCAGCATCATGTTCATGGCCCGGACATGGCGGCTGCGGCTCGTGACGGCATGGACCGCTCTCTCAAGGTTAGTGTGCAGATCGTCGCCGCAGAAATGGTTGATCACATTGAACAGTTTTTCCGCGCCGATCCGTCCCGGGGCCCGAAAGCGTACACCGCGGATTTCACCGTTGAAAATGAAGTTGCGCTCGTTCTGAAAAAACGGCATGTTGTTTTCCACACGGATTCCTTCGTTGTTGAAAGCGCTGCGGGCATGAGCCAGAAGCCAGCGGGTGGGGGGGATCCGGCCCATGTCTGCTTTCCAGATCGGAATGATACTGCGATAATGGCGCCATTCGCCCCGGTTATCCATGTAGGCGATGCCCCAGCCGTGCCCCTGGTAAACGTGGCTGGCGCGGCAAAGATCCTGAAAGGCAATCAGGTCCGGTTCCGGGTTAAACGGGGTGTCGTCCTGAATCAACAACATGCGACACATCTCTTCCTCCTCAGGGATATAGCCCTTGAAATTGAAGGCCGCAGGTCTCGGGAAACCCGGCCATCAGGTTCATGCAGTGGATTGCTTGCCCGGCCGCTCCCTTCATCAGATTGTCCAGGGCGGAAAGAACGACCAGACTGTTCTCATCGCGATTGATTTCAAAACCGATATCACAGATGTTGCTTCCCGCCAGCAGGCGAGGGTCCGGATAGCGAAAAACTCCAGATGACTTTTTGACGATACGGATAAACGGCTCTTCCGCATAGGCGGCTCTGAAAACCCCCCGCAGTTTGCGGTCATCCAGACCCGCGGGAAGAGAAAGGTGACAGGTAGCCAGAATGCCGCGAACAATGTCGAGGCCGGTGGTGCTGATTCTGATCTGTTCATGGTTCAAGCAATTTCGAATCTCGGTGCCGTGCCGATGTCCGGTAGGCTTGTAACTGCGCACTGACCCGCTGCGGACGGGATGATGGCCGGCCGCGGAATGGGCGGCTCCCGCCTGGCTGGTGCCGGTCTTGATATCACAGATGATCCAGCTGTCGTCGAGCAGTCCGGCGTGGGCCAGGGGCCATAATGCCAGAATGGCGGCAGTGGCATTGCACCCGGCCCCGCTGACGCGGGTTGCGGTACGGATACGCTCGCGGTTTACTTCCACGATGCCGTAAATAAATTGACTGAGCCATTCTGGAGCGGGGTGCTCTTTGCCGTAGCATTGACGATAAACGGTTGGATCCGCAATGCGGAAATCCGCGCTCAAGTCGATGATTTTTGACGCCTTGTCACTCAAAAGGTGGATACGCCGGCTGCTTTCTCCATGGGGAAGGGCCAGAAAGAGAAAGTCACTGCTCGGCAACTCTTCCATCGAAGAGAAACGCAGGCGGGTGTGTCTATACAGGTTGGGGTGAATCAACGCAACAGGTTTGCCGCGATTGCGTTCTGAAGTGGCGGCGATAACCTCTACGCGTGGATGGAATAAGAGTAAACGCAGCAATTCTCCACCGGTGAATCCGGAAGCGCCGGCAACAGTAACGGTGATTTTCGACATTCAATTCTCCACAAGGCTCAAAAGCCCTTCCAAGGTTCGCTCCGGGATGTTTACACCGGTAACGTCAATGGAGTTTTTGAACTCCATGTTATGATTGATTTCGTTGACCAGCAGGCCGTGATCACTTTCCAGCAAATCAACGGCAAGAATGCCTCCACCAACGGCCAAGGATGCTTTCAGCGCGATTTCGTGGATTTCATCCGTGATCGGGCAATTAAAAGCCTTTCCTCCCCGGGCGGTGTTGGTGATCCAGTGCGAAGACTCGCGGTAAATGGCGGCGATGCATTCATCATTGACCACAAACGCACGGATGTCCCGGCCGGGTTTCGATATATGTTCCTGGATGTAGATGTGCTGATGCGCGACACCGCCCAAGCGGGTTTTATGCTCGAGTACGGCTTCGGCCGCGTCCCTGTCTTTGATCAGCGCAATGAGGCGTCCCCAGGAACCGACCAGGGGCTTGACGACCACGGGGAATCCCATTTCTTCCATTGCACACAAGGCCTGCTCAGCCGTCAATGCCAGGCAGAACAAAGGTTGGGGTACACCCGCACGCTGCAGGGCAAGTGAAGTGGAGAATTTGTCTCCACAGGTCCGTACCACCTCGAAAGAGTTCACACAGCGCTGGTCTTGATTCCCCAGGTACTCCAGCCAGGCCAGGGTATTGCCCTGGGAAAGGCTGCGGCAAAAATACAGATCCGTGTGTGGCAAAGAGAGGTTGGGTGACAGGCAATGTCTACGGTCATCCAGGGCGGTCCAGCGAACGCGCGGGTGGCGATCAAAAGCCTGCATAATGAGTTTTTCATCCCGCCGGATCAGCGAATGAACAAGGGTGATATGAATCATGATTTTCTCCAGAGGAAAATTCGGATCTAATTGAATCCACCAGCCAGCGCAGTTCAACCAGATCAATGCATCTACCTGAGTGACCGATATGTTTAACCTCATCCAACAGCCGTGTCGTCAATTCCGGGTCCAATTCGTCGCATCCGATTTGCTCCAGGGAGTAGCGCAGGGAAGACATGCCTGACATGTGGTCCAGCGCGACTTTGCGGGAGCGCCCGAACATTTCCGGGTGCAGGCTTTCGTAATGTACCGGATTGTTGAGCGCGGCCTGGGTGTGAACCCCGGCGCAGTGGGTAAACGCGTGGCGGCCGATGATTGGAGCGTTTACGCCGGGCTGGATACCGGAAAAGCGACTGACTGTGTTGTAGAGATGCGGAAGCCGGGTAAGATCCCAATGGTGGTCAAGTCCCATATCGTTGCACAGAGCAGACAGCAAGGTGGCCAGATCAACGATGCCGGCACGTTCCCCCAGTCCCAATACCGATGCGTCCACGATTGTCGCCCCCCCGCGGATGCCGTCAAGGGCGTTCGCCAATGCCAGACCACGGTCATTATGACAATGGACGGCGATTTCCGCATTCAATCCACGGCGGGAAAATTCGTCTTGCATGCGGGCCACATAGGGCTTCAGGGAGTGTTCCCCCCCGGGAATCATGGCGCCGGTGGTGTCCGCTACACTGATAATGTCCGCTCCGGCATCAACCGCGGCACACGCCGCCTGTCGGACGTTCTTCCAGGCGGAGCGCACCGTGTCCTCTGGGGTGTATCGAACCAGGACTTCAGGTGCCTGTTCCTTGCTCTGACGGATGATAGAGCAGATGCGATCAATGGCGGCGTTCAGGGTGATGTCGTGGTGGGCCAAGCGCTGGTCGGAAACGCAGAAAAAGATTCCCACAAGATCCACCCCGCAGTCCAGGGCTGCAACCAGGTCTCCGGGCTTTGTGCGCGCGTGGGCGGCAACCAGGGCCCGGCGGATCCGGCGGCGCACGGCCAGCACCCCCGCCCAGGTCCTTGAACTGACGAGCGGATGGCCGGCTTCAATGATATCGATGCCCATGGTTTCCAGAATGTCGGCAATCGCCGCTTTGGCGTGTGGAGGGAAGCAGATTCCGGGAGTCTGTTCCCCTTCACGCAACGTGGTGTCCAGGACACGGACGGTTTTCGGATTCACTCGCCCCAGTCCTCTGCTTCGCCGGGAGCTTCCTCTAACTTGAGAGGAGATACTGTTACCAACTCCAACTCACTGTTGCACTCCGGGCAGGTGATCAGTTCTCCCTGAACGGCATCTTCAGGCAGATCCAGCCCCCCCCCGCAGACAGGGCATTCAACCGGATTGTTCATGTTAGCCTCCTTTGATTTCAATACGCCCGAAGTCTACGCTGCTGCGAGGGAGTGAGTCAAAAAATTAGTTAATATTGACAAAAATACAACACAATGTTATAAATTTAACATGCGAACAATCAGCGACGCGTTAACAGAGTGGTTGATCAAGAGCCCTTTTATCGAAGAAGCCATGTCCAGGGATATTCTCAATCTCTCGGCCCTGGCCCGTGAACTGAGGCCGGGTCTGGAAAAACAGTTGATGCGCGACCTTTCGGACTCTGCCGTGATGATGGCCTTGAATCGCATGAAGGAGTCGGTATCCGGGAAGCGTTCATACCTTGAAAAAGCGTTGCGTGGCGTGGGGAAAATTGCGGTCCGGTCCGGCCTGGGCGAATTGACGTATCGACACTCTCCATCAGTTTATTATTGCCTGAAACGTTTGCTGGAATCAGTTGAGGAGGACGGCGACGCGTTTATTACTCTTACGCAGGGAGTAAACGAGATAACGCTGGTACTCGGTGAAGACGTTATGGACAAGGCGGTACGTTTTTTTGTAAGGGAAACATTGATCCAATCTCTTGAAAACCTGGCCGCCGTTTCCGTGCGCCTGGACGAATCCGTCATCTTTACTCCGGGGATCCACTACGGCCTGCTCAAGCCCCTGGCATGGTCGGGAATCAACGTGGTTGAAGTGGTCTCAACCTACAGTGAGTTCACCATTATCCTGGAAGCCGCCGTGGTGGATCGTTCCTTTTCCATTCTTATGAATCTGTTGGCTCCATCCAGATAACCGCTGAAAAAGAGAACGTGCTTCTGCTACGAACCCCCGTTTCACAGACAATTATTGTTGAATCGCAATTTAACAGGTTCGGCTTCCGATTCCTGCGCCCAAAGCCGGGCCCTTGCGGTGCTGCCGGGAGCCGTTGCTGCGGATGTTGCGGATGGTCCGCGAAGCGGGGGGTGCTGCCGGCGCCACCTCGATCATCAATGGGGTTCCAGAGAAGCGGGCATTGTGAAAAGACTTCAGGATCAGGTGCTCGAAGGAGCGGTCGATTTCAAAAATGGAAAATGACTGCTTGATTTCGATGCGCCCGATCTGGATGTCGCGTTTTCCCGAGAGGTCATTGACCATGCCGATCACTGCCGGGGGCGAGATTTCGTGACGACGGCCCACGTTGATACGGAAACGGGTCATGGGCATGGCTGAGAAAGAGGGTTTGTTCGTCTTGTTCCGGGGGTCCGGTTTTTCGCGCGCGTTCAGGTCCGGAGCCCGGCGATAGTCTTCCAATACGCGCTTGAATTCAAGCGAAATTAAACGGCGGATGAGGTCTTCTTTATCCATGGCGGTCAATTCGCGTACTATCGGCTCCATGAAGGGCTCCATGCCGGGGTCAATGGCTTCGGCGTTCTGGATCCGGTGGATGAAGTGGGCTAATTTCTGCGCGCATACGGCCTTTCCGTCCGGAACGGGACGCGCTTCGAACTGCTTGCCGGTCAGTTTTTCAATCATGCGGATCTTGTGGGTTTCCTTGCGGTTGATGATGACGATGGAAGTTCCGCTTTTCCCCGCACGCCCGGTACGGCCGCTGCGGTGGGTATAGCTCTGCAGCTCGTCGGGGAGGTTGTAGTTGATAATGTGGGTCAGATCGGTGACATCCAGGCCACGGGCGGCGATGTCTGTGGCCACAACCAGGGCCAGGTTCTTTTTGCGGAACCGGTCCATCACATGGTCTCGCTGGGCCTGCGACAGGTCGCCGTGGAGGGCGTCTGCGTTGTAGCCGTCCAGGGCCAGTTTATCCGCCACCTCCCGGGTTTCCTGGCGGGTACGGCAGAATACGATGCCGTAGATTTCCGGGGACATGTCAACGATGCGTTTCAAGGCCTGGTAGCGGTTGCTGGCCGCAACGGTGTAGTACACGTGATGGACATTCTCGGCACCGGAGTTGCGCGGGCCCGAAGTGATCTCGTTCGGGTCGGTCAGGTAGCCGGCGGCGATGGCGGCTACTTCGCGGGGCATGGTGGCGGAAAAGAGATAAGTACGCTTATCTGAGGGAGTGCCCGCCAATATGGCGGTAAGATCTTCCGCAAAACCCATGTTCAACATCTCGTCTGCTTCATCCAGCACCAGAGAGTCCAGAGAAGAAAGATCGACTTTGCCGCGGCGCATCAGGTCCAGCAGGCGGCCGGGTGTGGCCACCACGATCTGGGGAGAACGCTTCAGGCCGGCGACCTGGGTCTCCATGCTGGCACCTCCGTAGATGGCAAGGGCCTTGAAGCCCTTGATGTGGCGGGCAAAGGATTTGATGTCCCGGGCGATCTGCAGACAGAGCTCCCGGGTGGGGCTCAACACCAGGGCCTGGATATGGGGCGTCTGAAGGTTGACTTGTTGTACCAGGGGCAGTCCGAAAGCGGCGGTCTTGCCTGTTCCCGTCTGGGCCAGGCCCACCAGGTCGCGTTTTCCCTCCAGAATGTGAGGGATCACCTGCGTCTGGATGGGGGTTGGAGTGGTGAATCCCAAATCATTGATCCCCGCCGTCAGGCTGTCATTCAATCCCAGGTTTTCAAAAAGTTGTGTCTGCATGTCTGCGTTCCCGTCCCGAGTTCGTGGGCAAACCGAATCACATTTCATGCAGAAGTCCGGTTCAGCAGCGATCGGGATCAACTGGATTTTTCAAAAGACTGATCAGGAAAGCCCGTTTATAGAGATTTGCGGATGATTCTCTTGAATGGATCCATATTGTATCCTGGATACGGATAAAAAGCAAGCGGCGGTCGGAGAAAGCGAAAATATGCAATTCCAGCCATCAAAGCGCTGTTCCCGGGACTTTCCCCTGCCTGAAATCCATGCGATAATGGGCGCTGGAGGTGGTGCATGTGGACCGCGGGTTTGGCCGTGGCGGCCGGATTGGCATTGCTGGCGTGGAGTGCGGATCGTTTTGTGCTGGGCGCTTCATCCACTGCGCAGCACGCCGGCCTTCCGCCGCTTTTGATCGGCATGGTGGTGGTCGGATTCGGAACTTCGCTGCCGGAAATGATTGTGTCCACCCTGGCGGCCCTGGACGGCAACCCGGACCTGGGATTGGGCAACGGCTGGGGTTCGAACATCGCCAATATCGCCCTGATCCTGGGATTGGCCGCACTGGCCCGGCCGGTTATGGTTCGCTCCAAAGTGTTAACCGCCGAACTTCCCCTCCTGACGATCGTCACGCTTATGGCCATTGGCCTCGTACTGGACGGTAACCTGGCAAGGTGGGAATCGGTTGTGCTGCTATTGCTTTTTGCATCTCTGATGGCCTGGACCATTCGCAGCGGCCGGCAATCCGGAGCGGATGCCTTTGGCTCGGAAATTGAGGTGGACCTATCAACCCACCCCATGCCCAAGCAGCGGGCCGTTGCCTGGACCCTGGCCGGACTTGTTCTCCTGGCGGTCAGTTCGCGTATGCTGGTATGGGGATCCGTGCGCCTGGCCCGGGGGCTGGGTGTGTCTGAGCTGGTGATCGGTCTTTCCATCGTGGCATTGGGCACTTCTCTGCCGGAGCTGGCATCCGCCGTAGCCGCGGTGCGTCGAGGCGAGAACGATATCGCCCTGGGCAACGTCCTGGGCTCGAACCTTTTCAACACCTTAGCCGTGGTGGGCCTGGCCGGAGTGATCCACCCTTTTCGTACCGCTCCTGAAGTGGTATGGCGGGATGGCGTGGTCATGCTCGGGCTCACGGTTTCGCTGTTCGTGATCGGGCGCGGTTTCCGCGGCCGTCCCGGAATGATCAACCGCTGGGAGGGCGCTTTTCTGCTGGCCGTCTATATCTGCTATATCGCTTGGCTGGGCAGCGGGATCGTGGCGAAGTAGAAGATAAAAAAGTTGAAAAGTTGGAGTACCCTTTCGGGCATAAAAGGGAAGAAGTTGAAAATGTAGGGGCGACCGGCCGGTCGCCCTTATGTGGACTGGGAGGCAGGTTGCAGGGATCGGAATGAACAAACTGAATCATGGCCATATCTACCAAGACCGGATATCGGCGGCGGATGCGGGCGCCCGCCTGCTGGATTTCTATACCCGGCATTATCCCCATTCCACAGCCGCAGAGTGGTGGGAGCGGATCCGTGCCGGCCAGGTTTTGCGCAATGGTGTCGCCGTGGACCCCGAGACCCGAATGCAGAATGGAGATAAACTGGAGTGGCACCGGCCGCCCTGGAGGGAACCGGAAGCGCCGAACGATTTTCAGGTTATTCGCACAGAGGACTCCTTTCTTGTGGCAAACAAGCCGGCCGGCCTGCCCGTATTGCCCGGAGCCAATTTCCTGGAAAACACGCTTCTGTTCAGGGTGAGGGAGTTCTATGGCAATGCCTGTTCGCCCATGCATCGTCTGGGACGCTGGACTTCCGGATCCGTAATGTTTGCGCGGACTCACCATGCGGCGAAAACCCTGGGAGCGGCGCTGCAGGCTGGACGCTTCGTTAAGATTTATCTGGCCCGGGTGGCCGGCACTAATCTGGCGGAGGCTTTCGTTGTCCGTGTTCCCATCGGCTCCGTTGCCTATGCGCCACTGGGTACCTTACACGCCGCTTCCGAGACCGGTCGCGCGGCCGAAAGTCATGTGGAAGTCATATACAGGAGTGAGCAGAGAGACGAAAGCCTGGCGAAAGTCACGATCTTAACCGGGCGGCCCCACCAGATCCGCATCCACCTGGCGGCCTGCGGTCATCCCCTGGCGGGCGATCCCCTGTACGGTCCGGGTGGTCTTCCCAAAAAAGGCGGGGCGTTGCCCGGAGACCCGGGCTACAGCCTGCACGCCTGGAAATTGAGGTTTCCCCACCCGGATACGGGGGCACGGACAGAGGTGGAATGCCCGCCGCCCGCATGGGCCCGAGAATTCAAATAAAAAGCAGGGGACAGGTGGCAGGAGGCGGGTGAATGGCGAAGGCAAGGGGTTAATGTCTCCTGTCACCTTCTTTACCTATCGATCTGCTTTAACCCGGAAGGCTACTTTTACGGTAGAGCGATACTCGGTGATCCGGCTGTTGGACACCTTGGCGGTCTGGGCGGTCACTTCCACGCCGACGATGTTGGACACGGTTTCCGATGCTTCGCGGACTGCGTTGGCCGCCGCGTCTTCCCAACTCTTATCGGATGCACCGATCAATTCAATAACTTTGACTGTAGACATGATATCCCCCTTAGTCCCGCATTTTCCAACTGCGTTGATTCAGTGCAGTCGCGGAATTGCAACACCCGGGGAGAAAGATTTTTTGCTTTTGCGATCCCTCTACTCCCTGCAGCGGAATCCGCGCAAAATGCGGGTTTCTGATTACAGGATGGTTCAAAGGCCTCGGAATGTCAACTGGCCCCCGTTTCCTTTGCGCTGCCGGGTATGCTATAATCCCCATCTTCCCGTATTTGTCCGACTTGGGATCCAAAGCGGAATGCGGGTAAAAGTACAGACGGTTCAATGAAACATACTACCATGATTATCGGCTTGCTGCTGCTGCCGGTCACGGCCTTCTGCTTAAACGTCAGCGTACGCTCTTTTGATTATTCGGATTACACCCGCCTCGTTTTCGAAGCAGACCGCAGTTTTGCCTATAGTGTCTCTTCACGAGACAACGGTTTTGACTTGCGGCTGCAGCAGGCGGCACGTACGGATCCTGAAAATATCCAGTTAAAGGAAAGCCGTTGCGTTCAGCGGGTGGATGTTTTGCCGCGCCATGACGGCACGGTTTACCGGGTGGTTACCCACATACCGGTTCGCTTCCAGCGGCAGTTTGTCCTGGAAAATCCTTTCCGCGTGGTATTTGATCTCGAGGCCGACTCCGGTAATCCAACTGCGGTCTCGCAACCTCCCCAGGTTGAAGCCGTGTCTGCGCCGGATCGTCCCGAGGGAACAAGCATCAATACGATCTGCATCGATCCGGGTCATGGCGGTACCGACCTGGGCGCCAGGGCTGGAACAACCGACCTGGTGGAAAAGGACATTACGCTCAAAGTGGGCCTGAAAGTAAAGCAGTTGATCGAGTCACGTTTGGGTTTGCGGGTGGTCATGACGCGGGACAGCGACTCAGAGATTTCCCTGGATTCGCGGGCGGCCATGGCCAATAACCAGAAAGCCCAGGTATTTGTTTCGATTCACGTCAATTCTTCTTACCGGCGCGGTGCTCGCGGTACGGAAACATACTATGTCAGCCTGGAGGCCACGGACAAGGAGGCCTCCGAACTGGCGCGGAAAGAAAACACTTCCATGGGAGGAGACGCTTTTGATCCCGCTGCGGCCGATGACTTGAGGCTCATTTTGTGGAACATGGCCCAGACGGAGTACATCAAGGAATCTTCCAAGTTGGCCACCTACATTCAGAACCAGCTCAACGAGGTGATGAATACCCGTAACCGCGGTGTGAAACAGGCTCCCTTTCGTGTGCTCATGCGCGCGGCCATGCCCGCGGTGCTGGTGGAGATCGCTTTTCTTTCCAATTCTGACGAAGAAAAACTGTTGGCCCGGGATGGATTCCTCAGCCGTGTGGCCGGGGGTATCTACACGGGGATCGCCCAGTTTGTCACTTATCATAACCAGCGTTATAAATGAACAAGAAACTGATTGTTCCGCTGGTCTTACTGGCTGTGGTTTTTTTTGCCGTCGCCCTGATGATCTTTCTTTCCTCTGGAAAAGATCAGGTCGCGCCCACCCCCGCGGATGCCGCGGACGGAACAGCGGAAGTTTCGCCGGCCGACACCGTAGATCTGAAACTGTTTTACATGGACCGGACGGATTGGCGCATGATACCCATATCCAAGCGTATCCCACGTCCAGCCACGCGCACTGAGCTTTATCGGGAATTCCTGCGCCTGTTGCTGCAACCGCGGGAAGAGGACCGGGCCCCGGTGCCGGAAGGCACACAAATTCGCGCATTGTACTACGTTGAAGCGGATCGGGTCCTGGTATTGGATTTCAATCAGGCTCTGATGACCGGGTTCCCCGGGGGAAGCCGGTCAGAGTTGGAGTTTATTCAGTTTATCGTAAACAACATATGTTTTAATTTCAGAGAGATCCGTTCCGTACGCATAATGGTGGCGGGCAATGAAGTCAAAACGCTCAGTGGACATATCGACCTGTCTCGCCCTTTCCGCCCCAACTTCGCCTTTCTGAAACAGGATGAATAAAAAACCCATCGGCGTATTCGATTCCGGTATCGGCGGCCTGACTGTATATCGCGCCATTAAGCAACGAATGCCCCGGGAGCGAGTGATCTACCTGGGAGATACGGCACGCCTGCCGTATGGCTCGAAGTCGGAATCAACCATCATTCGCTTTTCAGAGGAGAACGCGCATTTTTTGGTGAATCACGAGGTCAAACTGATCGTGGTGGCTTGCAACTCCTCTTCTTCTTACGCGGTTCCCCACCTTCAGGCAAACCTGGAGGTGCCTGTGATCGGCGTGATTGAACCCGGCGCCGAGGCCGCGGTAGACTTCAGCCGCAAAAAAGCAGGTGTGATTGGAACCACCGCCACCATTATGTCCGGAGCTTATGAAAAGGCCATTCGCAGGCGTAACCCCGATCTGGAAATTATCTCCCGGGATTGTCCCCTGTTTGTTCCGCTGGTGGAAGAGGGATGGGTGGATCACACAGTGACGCGAATGGTGGCGGAAGAGTACTTACTGCCTTTGAAAAAGGCGGGTATCGACAGCCTGGTGCTGGGTTGTACGCATTATCCGGTACTCAGTAAAGTTGTCGGGGCCGTAATGGGCGAAGCGATCCGCCTCATCGACTCGGGTTTGACGACCGCCAGGCAGGTGGAATTGATTCTGGGTAACCGGGGCTGGCTCAACCACGAACCCCCCGATCAAGAGGACGATTTTTTTGTCACCGATTTTCCGGAACGGTTCCGCCGTGTGGGGGAAGTTTTTTTGAACCGCAAAATAGCCAGGGTATCAGTGGCTGGCACATGAATCGGCCGGGGAACACCAAGGAGGCAAAAGCCAAATGTTGACACTGATTGAAAAAACCGTTTTCGTTTTGTTGGCGTTGGCAGCGGTCTTTCTGGCCATGCGGGAGTTTCGGCGCAAGGCGCTGTTGATTCAACGGGGACGGCCGTTCCAAAGGAGTGACCGGCCGCTGGTGCGCTTCTGGTACGCCCTGCGTCGCGTGGTGCTGCAGCTTTGCGCTTATGAGAACCGGCCCGTGGTGGGTTTTTTCCACTCAATGATATTCTGGGGATTCCTGGTTTACCTGTTGGTCACCATCAACCATGTGGTTGAAGGTTTCTTTTCCGGCTTCAACCTGCTGGGACAAGGCGGGATTCGTACGGTGGTGCTGTTCGGCGCCAATATCTTTGCGGGCATGATCCTGCTGGCGGCGGTTTTCTTCCTGGTGCGGCGCTATGTGTTCCGGCCGTCAACCCTGGATATCCCTTCAATGGAATCCGCAGTGATTCTGGGTTTTATCTCCACGCTTATGCTGAGTTTCGTTTTTTATGAAGCCCTGAAACTCTACGGTCCCGAAACGATGGTTTCCGGCAATTTTCTGGCGGTATGGGTCAAAGCCCACTGGCTGCCTGCGATAATGTCGAAAGCAACCCAGGAAGTGTGGTTGCGGGTCTTGTGGTGGCTGCATATTCTGGTGGTAATGGCATTCGGTGTCCTGATCCCCTTTTCCAAGCATCTCCACCTGGTGGCCGGTCCGGTCAACCTGTTTTTCAAGAATCATGGTGTGCGTGCCGAGATCCCCGTGGTTGATTTGGAAGAACAGGAGTATTTCGGAACACCCAAGATCGTGGACCTGACCCGCAAAGACCTGCTGGACCTGTTTTCCTGTGCCGAGTGCGGCCGTTGTGATGATGTGTGCCCGGCTTTGCGCACAGGCAAGGCGCTTTCCCCCAAAGCGTTGCTGCACAAAATGCAACTCCATTTGCTGGAAATCGGTGAGACACCGCGGGATGATTTAAAAACCCTGTTGGGCGAAGTGGTGAGCGAAGAGGAAATCTGGGCATGTACCACTTGTGGCGCCTGCATGGAAGTCTGCCCCATGTTCAACGAGCACATCCCCAAAATCACGGGAATGCGCCAGTACGGGGTGATGATGGAATCCCGTTTTCCCGAAGAGCTGCAGACCCTTTTTCGCGGCCTGGAGAACCAGGGCAATCCCTGGGGGATCAACGCCCAGGAACGTTCCAAGTGGATGGAAGGCCTGGATGTACCCTTGATCGCGGATAAGGGTGAAACCGATGTGTTGTTGTGGGTGGGCTGTGAAGGCGCTTATGACAGCCATGCCCAGAAGCACACCCGCATGCTGGTGGAAGTACTGAAAAAGGCCGGGGTGGATTTTGCCATCCTGGGAGACAGTGAGAAATGCTGCGGTGACCCGGCACGCAGGGCGGGGCACGAATACCTGTTTCAGATTTTGGCCATGGAGAACATTGAAAATCTGAACAGTTATAAATTCCGCCGCATTGTTACCATGTGTCCCCATGGATTGCATGTGCTGCGGCATGAATACCAGCGCATGGGTGGTGAATATGCGGTGATGCATTACACCCAACTGCTGGAAGAACTGGTCAACAACGGTTCATTGCGGTTGCATGCCGGAACAAAGTCGCATCGTGTCACTTTTCATGACCCCTGCTACCTGGGCCGCTACCAGGGTGAGTACGATGCGCCGCGTCGCTTGCTTCGGGCCGCTGTTAAAGACGGTTGCCTGGTGGAAATGACCCATAACCGCGACAAGTCGTTTTGCTGCGGCGCCGGTGGCGGCGGCATGTGGAAAGAGGAAGAGGGCGAAGGTCGCATGAGTCACGCTCGCATACAGGATGCCTGCGCCCGCGGCGCGGACACTTTAGTCACTGCGTGTCCCTATTGTTCCGTCATGTTCAAGGATGCCATTGAGGAAACCGGGTCCAATGATATTCAAACCCGTGACCTGATCCACTTTATCCACAAAAACATGACCTAACCGCTTTTTCGTGGCCGCTTGCCGGGAAGCGGGCTCCCGTTCGCTGGAGAGCGTTCCCAACGCGGACGGTTAGACGTCGCGGAATGCCCTGGTTTTTTCATTGCGCCCCCAAGGGAGCTATGCGATAATGGCTTTCCCATGCATTCCCGGCAGCGCATTATCCTGCAGTGGCTCATCACCGCGGCGGGCCTGACCGGCCTGGCCCTCGAGGTGACTGTCGTTTCTTTGCCGGCGCTCCTGGCGCTGATCCTGGCACTGGCCGCTACGGTATTGTGGCACCCCAGGCGCAAAATGGTTGCGGCTTATCGTTGGCTGTGCTTGGGGCTGTTGGCCTGGCCGGCGCGGCTGACGTATTGGGACGCGGTGGAATTTTCCCTGCGCATCAGTATTTTGACGTGGGTCGTGGCCCTTGTCCTGGCGCTTAATGTGCTGGGCCGACATCAGGCTGTGCGGCGCATCCGCATCCTTTTCGACCGCCTTTCCATGCGGCGGCGCCTGGTCGCCCTGTTTGTTATGGCCTGGCTGCTGCTGGCGGCGGGGGCGGCGGTCATCACGCTGAAAGGAATCCCCTTGATGGGTGATGAGCCGCATTACCTGGTGATCGCTCAGTCGTTGGTCCGGGACGGTGATCTGAACGTAGCCAATCAATACGCCCAACATCAATATCGGCGCTTTCTTCCCAAAGTGACCATGGGCATTCACGGATATTTCGGCTGGAAAGATGCCCGTTTCCAGGCGCGTCTTTTCCGCGATGATCTGCCGCCGCCTGAGGGCGCTTTTATCTATTCCATTCATCTGCCGGGCGTGGCCGTGGCCATGGTCCCCATAGTACTGTTGCCGCTGCCGCCGGTTTGGTGGGCCTTTTTCATGCGGGCCTGGTTGGGGCTGTTCGGTGCGGGCGTGGTGGTGATGGTTTACCTGTTCGGCCTGCGCCTGTCACTCCGGCGAACCTTCGCCCTGCAATTGTGCCTGGTGGCCCTGTTTACCCCGCCGTTGTTTTTCCACGCCATCCACGCTTACCCTGAAGTCCAGGTGTTGTTTTTTCTCTTGTTGGCCCTCTATCTTCTTTTGTATAACCGCGACCGCCCCCGGGCGATCCTGGTCTCCGGGCTTTTGCTGGGGATATTGTTTTTCTGGGGCGTCAAGTACGCAATTTTTGTCTGGGCATTCGGGGCCGGCTTCACTGTGTTTTTTCTCAGGCAGCGGAATTTCGGCGCTTTGTGGCGACTATGGGTGTTCCCGCTCTTGTTTCAAGCCCTGTTCCTGGGTTATCTCTTTTACGCCTATCACAATTTCTCGCCCATGTCGGTGTATTTGAACTATACCCAGAAAATGCATTTCAGTGACGTGGTATTTCGCGGCATTCCCCTCCAGATGCGCATTGATACCTTGCTGGACTATTTCCTGGACCAGCGGGACGGGCTGCTGCCGTATGCACCGGTCTTTTTCCTGGCGTTTCCCGGATTGTGGCTGGCATTGCGCAATTGGAAGCGTTACCGGGTTCATCTTTTGTTGGCCTTACCGGCGGCGGTGTTTGTCTTTAATTACGCTTTCCTGAGCCATCGGGGAGGGCAATGTCCCCAGGCGCGGCCTTTGATTCCGGTGATCTGGGCGCTCATGCTTTTTGTGTGGATATACCTACGTGAAGGACCCAACCAGTGGATGCGCCGGGCATGGCACTGGCTGCCTTTTTATGCGGCCGGCGTCACCGTCTTCCAGGTAATCCATCCCTGGACCCTCTACCAGCCCACTACCCACAATGTTCCCATTCGATCAGGGCTGATGTTCCAGATCCTGAGTCCCCTGGGAATTCATCTGGATGGATGGCTGCCGTCCTTCGCCAAAATGCCCGGCAATTGGAGTTGGTGGCCCAATCCAATCTGGGTGGTTCTCCTGGTGGGGCTTGGCGTATTGGCTTTGCTCCCGTTGCGCCTGCGAAAACGCCACGCCACATTCGCTGTCGCCATGGCGTCTGCAATGGTGTTGCTGCTGGGTGTGATCCTTCCCCGGGTACCGGATTTCAACCCCACGCTGGTAAACGGAGAGGGCATGATGCTGCATCGTTTGATGGGCGCGTCGCAACACCCGCGCCGGGTTGAACAGCGCAAGTTCGACCTGGAACCCGGTAGCGTCTATTCTTTTACTTTGACGACATCAGTGCCGGTGGGGACAATGAAGGTTGTCTGGGATGGAGACGGGCCGCCGCCGTTCCAACTTAAACTGTTTGACGCGGACGTCGCCCCCGGGAACAATGACGGTTGGAGTCTGCGAAGTCCCCTTTATCGCCGCTACCAAAGCCGCTGCTACTATCGCCTTCACCTGATTCCCAACCGATCCGCGGGGCAGGGTGGAACCCTGGAAATCCGGCCACTGCGCAAAAGTTAGTTGTCGTTGGCCGTGTCTTCTTTTTTGCCTTCCACTTCGCGCATCAACGTGCGGATGCGCTGCGTGGTAAATTCGTCCTTGGCCAGTCCCAACGCCTGATCCAGAAGGTCCAGGGCTTTGTTTTTCTGTCCCAATAGATGGTGGACCCGGGCCACGTTGAGCAGGATGTTCGCATCTTCTTCAGTCAGGCAGTTCAGGGCTTTTTTGTAATGGTATAGCGCTTCATCCAGGTTTCCCTGCTTTTCCAGGATAATGCCCCTCAGGTTGTGTAACGGGGCGAAATTGCGGTTTTGCGTGATGCCTTTGTCCACATATCGCAAGGCGTTGTCATAGGCTTCACGTTTGATTTCCAGCATTGCCAGATTGACGTAAGCGTTTTCCGGATTGCGGTACTTGTCCGCGGTGGCGGCTTTGAGCAGGTTCTGCCGGGCGAGGTCCAATTCACCGGTCTCAATGTAGATAAGGCCCAGCGAGTTATATGCGTCCCAGTATTCCGGGTCCATGCTGATTACGATTCTGAAGTGTTTTATGGCGGCGGGAAAGTCCCGCAGGTAGGTATAGACCACACCCATGGAATAGTGGGCGGCTTTGGAGTTGGGCTTCTTTTTTAAGGCCTCCTGGATCTTTTCCCGCGCCATGTCAATTTGCCCCTGGTTCAGGTAAAAGACCCCCTCGTTGAGGATGTACTCGGCCGATCCGGGTTTGAGTTGACCCGGCAATGTCGGCCCGCGTTTGGCGCAGGCCGCAAGCAGCGGCAGAATGACGATCAAGATACAGGCTCGTTTCATGATTCCCCCTTGAGTCGTTTTACTTTATAGGATGTGACGGGTGAAGAGATTCCCTGGAGTTTGAATTCCCCCAGCTTCTGAAATGTGAATTGTTTTCGCAGTTTCAGGTATAGGGACTCCGAAACCACTACTTGGTTTGGTCCGGCCACGGCGGATTCCAGGCGCGATGCGATGTTGACTGTGGTCCCCAGTACGGTGTAGTCGTAACGCTTGGGTGATCCGAAATCGCCGGAAATCAAACGTCCGGTGTGGATGCCGATGCGAACCTGGATGGGATCGTCCGGCGCGAAGTCGCGGTTGATTTCCCGCAACTGGTTCACCATCTCCAGTGCCGCGCTCACCGCCCGCTTCTGATGGTCCTCCACGGCCAGGGGGGCACCGAAAACCGCCATGATGCCGTCTCCGATGTATTTGTCCAGAGTACCGTTGTGCTTGAAAATGATCTCTGTCATGGCGGCAAAGAAATGGTTCAACAATAGCCCCACATCAACGGGTTTCATGTTTTCGGCACGGGCGGTAAATCCCACCATGTCCATGAACAACACTGTGGCTTCGGTTTCCCGGTATGCCATGATCTCGCGGGTACCCGATTCCTGGTCCTGCATAATGCGGGAAACCACTGCAGGTGAGTGGTAACGCTCCAAGCGACTGCGCAGTTTCATTTCCTGGTCCAGGCGTTGTTGACTCTGAATGCTCTCGATGGTGAGACCCGTAAAGTTGGCGATTGTGGATAGCACTTCCAGGTCCCGTTGGGAAAACAGCTCGGTTAACTGGGTGGTATCCACGTAAATCAGGCCGTAGATAGAGCGTTTGGTCCAAATGGGAATGGAAACCGCGGAAACAATGCCGTAAAGGATCACGCTCTCGGCCTTTTCGAAACGTTTGTCTTCCTTGGTGTCGGAAGAGAGAATGGCTACCTTTTCTTCCATGGCTTTCATGGCAATGGTGCGGGAAATGGTCACTGTTTTAACTGCATTCCCGTCCGCATCGCGGCTGTAGCGCAGGTCCAGTTCACCCCGATTGTCATCATGAAAGAAAATAAACAGGCGTTGGGGCTTTAAGATGTTGAAAATGGCTCTGCCCACATGCTCAAAACAGTCATGAAGGCTGGAGGCGGCGATCAAGTGCCGACCCAGTTCCGTAAGTTCCGCCAGATGGCTTAATTCACGCTTCAGGTTGTCTCTTTCGTGAACTTTGAAGGTTTTGCTTACAGGCAGAACCATGGAGATTTTCTGATCCGTGCTGTCATGGAATTGCTGCGGAGTGGATTCCACCAGGTAACGCATGCGAGCCCGGCCGATGGATATCTCGTCTCCCGGTTTCAAAAGTTTGCGTTGGATTCTGCGGCCGTTGACAAAGGTACCATTGGTGCTGTCTGAGTCGCAAATTTCCCATCCCTTGCGTGAAAAAACCAGGCGGCAATGTTGGCGGGATACCGTGGCGTCTTCCAAACAGATATCCATGTTTTTCAGTTTGCCCACTCGGACTTCATCGCCTTCCAGGCTAAAAATCCGCGAGTCACCGTTTACAAAGTAGCGCAATTTGTGGTTCACTCGGGTTTCAGTCTCCGTTGCATGAGTTCCTGAAGGGCGGAGCGTGGGTTTTTATTCTGGAACAGGACTTCATATACTTTTTCGGTAATGGGCATTTCAATCTCGAGCCGCTTGGCCAGGTTGTATGCGGCACGCGTGGTTTCCACGCCCTCGGCGATCATGACCATCTCGTCTTCGATCTCGTTCAGGCTACGCCCGGAAGCCACTTGCACCCCGAGTTGAAAATTGCGTGACAGGGGTCCAAAACAGGTAAGCATGAGGTCGCCGATACCGGCCAGGCCCCAGAATGTCTCTTTGCGTCCGCCCAATCGTCCCCCCAGGCGAGCGATTTCCACGGTGGCGCGGGTGATGAGGGATGCAGTGGTATTGTACCCGTATCCGGATCCATGGATGATCCCGGAAGCGATGGCCATGACGTTTTTCATGGATGCGGCCACCTCAATGCCCGCCAGATCAGTGTTGCGGTAGATGCGCAGGTGTGGAGAAGAGAAGGATTGCTGAATATCCTCCAGCAGGGTGTCGATGTGGGAAACGGCGACTACCGCGGTGGGGTGGTGCTGGGCCAGCTCACGCGCGAATGAGGGCCCGGAAATGGTGACCCACTGACTGATGATGCGGTCGCCCATTACGTCCCGGGCCAATTGAGAAAGGGTCATCAATGAAGAAGCTTCAAAACCCTTGCTCAGGTTGACGATCACCTGGTGATCAAATACGGCGCGCAGGCGTTCAAAAATGCCGCGGGAGAACTTGGATGGAACCGCATGAACCAGAATGTCGGCATTTGCCGCCTCTGTTTCCAAATCATCCACGGCCACCAGGTTCCGCGACAGGGGAAAACCGGCAAGAAAGCGTGTGTTCTCTTTGTTTTCACGTATGGAGCGGAGCACCTCTTCTTCGCGTACCCAAATCCGCACGGGCCCGAGTGTACGCGCGAGGTAATCTGCAAAGGCCGTGCCCCAGGAGCCGGCCCCGACAACCAGGATCTTATTCATGTGTGGATTTCCCCAATTGGAGCCGCCGTTCCGTTCCCCGGATAATGGCATTGATGTTGTGGCGGTGGCGAAGAAAGATCAAGACAACCAGAGAGAGTACAATCATGGAAATCATCGGTACCCGAGTAACCAGATGGCTAAAGAAAACGACACCGACACCGGTCAGAGAGGCGGCGGATGCCAGGCGCGTAAAGTAAAAAACAGCAAAGAATCCCGCCAAGAACAGTACGGCCGACCACGGGTGAAGCACGGCAAAAACACCCAGGAATGTCGATACGCCCTTGCCACCGCGAAACTTCAGAAATGGAGAATACATGTGACCGAGAATGGCGGCGGCTCCGCCTGCCAACACCAGGTAGGGACTGTAGAAATGATGAAGGCCGTACAAAACCGGTAAGGCGCCTTTGAGAATGTCCAACAGCAATGTGGCCGCGCCGCCCAGCGGTCCGAGTGTGCGCAACACATTGGTGGCGCCGATGTTGCCGCTGCCTTCCTTGCGGATGTCACGCCGCGTGATCAGAATACACAGGAGGTAGCCGAAAGGTACGGATCCAAGCAGCAAAGAAGATAAAAGAAAAGTCCACTCATGCGTGCTCAAGGGGTACCTCCTTTAGAATCGAGTAGAGTGGTCCGTTGGCGGAGAGGCGACTTTGAAACAGGTGGACGGTAGCGACCGGGAAAGTCAAGTCCGGCAGGCGTGCTTGGTGAAGTTTTTGTGGCAGAGTCGGGTCGGTAAGGGGTTTGCTGATGCGGGCCAGGGTGATGTGGGCATGAAATGGGCGATCCTCAGCGGCAATTCCCATATCGCCCAGTTGTTTCTCCAGCCAGTTCTTCAGCTTTTCCAGGCGGAAAGAAGACTGGATACCCGCCCAGACAACACGCAGGCCGGATCTGCCGGAAAATCCGCCCAACCGGTCGATTTGAATGGAGAATGGATCCACCCGCGGCGGAAAGGCATCCAGGCGTCCGCATAGCGCATTCAGCACTTTGTCGGTTATCTCACCGAGAAAGCGCAGGGTCAAGTGGCGGTTCCGGGATGGGACCCAATTCAAGCCGGGAAATTCTCGGCGCAGGGGGGCGACAGCCGCTTCCAGTTGGTTTAAAAACTCCCCTTCGGGCTTGATCCCGATAAACACGCGCATGGATCGATTATATGAAATTTCCCCGGATGAGTAAAGCGGCTTCAGTAGTCTACGCGCTGAAGGGTCAGCCCCCGGGCGGGGGCAGTCCGGCCGGAGCGCCGCCGGTCTCTGGCGGCAAAAATTGCCGGGATGTCCGCGGCTTCGATCTTTCCCCGGCCCACGTCGATCAGCGTGCCGGCAATGTTGCGAACCATGTATCGCAGGAATGCGGGGCCGGTTACGGTGAGGATCAGGGTATCACCCCGTTTTTTCAGGCTGATGCGGTTGATGGTTCGCACCCGGTTTTTTTTCTCTGTGTCCGAAGTGAAAGAGGAGTAGTCTTTCGAACCTTTGAAATGACGCAGGGCTCGTTTCATGGCCCGAATATCCAGGGGTTGGGGAATGTGGGTCACCCAGCGGCAATCAAAGGGCGAAAGCGTGCGGCCGCGAAAGATGCGGTATTCATAGGTTTTGCTGCACGCGCCGAAGCGGGCGTTGAATTTGGGGTGGGCACGTTCACAGGTGGAAACGCGAATGTCTCTGGGCAATAAGGCGTTCATGGCCAATTGCAATGAGTCCGGCTGGATACGGACCGGGAGGTGAAAATTGGCCACCAGTCCCCGTGAATGCACACCCGCGTCGGTGCGGCTGCTTCCGGTGACTACCACGCGTTTCTTGGCGATCACCTGCAGGACGCGCATGATTTCTCTTTGAATGGTAGGAGTTTCCGGGTTCTGGTATTGCCAGCCGGAATAGCTGGTGCCGTCAAATTCCAGGGTGACGCGATAGTTTTCAGGCTTCAAGGTACTTGCGAATTTGCGTGATTACCTGTTCCGGGTTATCCAGAAGTTGAACCTGTGGAAGGTTCCAGGTGCGGAGTCCAAAGACTGGAATTTTCTGAATACGGGCGTGGGCGATCTCGGACAGGGTTCCGTGCCGGCCGTCTATTGCCACCACGACATCGGCATTGCCAACCACCAGGGCGTTGCGCAGATGACCCAATCCCGTGGTGATCGCGATATCCACCCAGGGGTTGGCTTCGGATCGAACCGAGCCCGGCAGGATCCCCAGTACGGTGCCGCCGCAGGACTTCGCCCCCCTGGATGCGGCTTCCATGACTCCGCCCAGACCTCCGCACACCAGCAAATAACCACTGGTTGCGATCAGACGGCCCATTTTTTCGGCCAACGCCAGGATTTCTTCGCCGGCGGTACCGCCACCGATTACAGCCACGCGAAAAGAATTGCGAAAGAGAGATGTTTTGAGAGCAATCCGGGTCGGACGGGTGATTTCGCTCATGAAATCGGTGTGTCCCGGAGAAAGGCGCTATACGATTAGACGGCTTTGCGCACTCGCCCCGAACGGATGCAAGAGGTGCACACGCGCATGCGCCGGGTTTTGCCGTCCACGTCCACGCGAACGGCCTGAAGGTTCGGCAGCCAGCGGCGTTTGGTGAGTTTATGGGAGTGGCTTACGTTGTTGCCTGTAACCGGGCGTTTTCCACAGATTTCGCATACTTTCGACAATTCGGGTCCCTCCTGGAAATCAGAGCGATATTATACAACATCGGACAGGGGAAGACAAGCACTCCACATTTCAGCCTTCGGGGCCGCCGAAAGCGGCCCCAAAGGCTGATTCCCATTTCAATCTTTTATTTTGGACAGAATATGCTTGACCATATCTTTGTGCACGGTAAAGGTGAGCATTTTGAGTTTAATGTAATCTTCCCGGAACATGTAATAGCCGGCGAATTGTCCTTTGCGGGCGGAACGGCCGGAGTCCTTGATAAGGTACCAGTTCCAGCCGTCGTGGCTCGTATGGCCAACGATGTGAATGCCGTGGTCGTCGCCGGTGGTGCGGTTGTAGATGCGGAATTCGCGGGAATCCTGGTTAATGGAATCGGTGGGGATATCGAAGCTGGGTACGAAAGCGATGTCCCGCTCGCCACATTTTCCCGGCTCCGATGTATCACCACCGATATTGATGGTGTAACCCTTTTCCATGGCGCGACGAATCACTTCCAGCCACTCCTCCAGGGGCAGGTTCAGGTAGTCTTTGCTGTGCCACCAGTTGTCCGGGGCACGGAATTCCTGGAAGGTATGAAAGGGGTAGTAGCTGGTGGACATGGTGGATACGTAATCGTCCATGTTGAGTCCCGTGACTTTCAGGAATTGGTGGGGCGTTATTTTCCGGCCCTGCCAGGTGAATTGCTCTGGAGGAGCGCCCATATGGCGGTTCAGAATCAACGTGATATGGCGGAGGTTCTCTTGCTCATCCCACAAATCGTTGTTTTTGATGTAATCCAGATAGGATGCCAACTCCTTCATCAAGGGCCCGTGATTGTGTTTCTCACCCTCGTTCAGGATCCCGGTGTAGGCTGCCGCCGGGACCACGCCGTGTTCTTTCCAGATGCGCTGAAAGGCGTTGGCCTGGCCGCCTCCGGCCACGTATGAGTTTCCCCGTTCACGGATATAGCCGCGGCACTTGGCCAGAAGTTCCCAGTAGGGAGTCCACATTTCCGACAGTTTGATTTTTTTACCGGTCAAGCGGAAAATTTCGCTCTCGTAAAACGAGGTGGTACAGAAACTCCAGCAAGTGGATGTCATGTATTGAGCCTGGGGGGGGAAATGGAAAATGCGTGTAAACGCTTCCGGTGAGGCGGGGGGATAAACGCCGGAAAAATCGGATTTCATGTTACGGCGTTGCTTTCGCTGTTCCATCTTCTCTTTTCGATGTCGCTGCTGGATTTTGCAGGTTTCTTCCTGCCGCTGTTTCTCTAAAGCCGTGAAGTGGTCACGGATCTGTTCCAGTACGGGATCCGTTGAATAAGGCACATAACGGACTTTGTTGGGTTCGTCCGGCATGGCTGTAAGGATCATACCCATGCAAAGGATAACCGTAAATGCTGGAATCAATGTGCGTTTCATGAAAACCTCCTGTTGGTTGAGTAGAAAGATTGATTATAACCCTTTCCGGATTTACATGACAATGTTGACGCGGCTTCAGGCCGGTTGGTGGAAAATAAATAACAACAGGTGGATGATTCCCGCGGTAAACAATCCCGCCAGGATATCGTCAAACATGACACCCCAGCCGCCGCGGACACTGCGATCTACGCGATTGATGGGGAAGGGTTTAAGGATATCGAAGAGCCGGAACAAAAGGAAAGCCGCCAGATAAACGGGAATGTTTACTGGGAGCCACCACAAAGATACCATTTGTCCGGCGACTTCGTCGATCACAATGGGTTGCGGGTCTTTGCTGTCCAACAGTTTTTCCGCGCGGGAAGAAGCGTATACGCCGACAATGATGATCGGCAGGGTGGCAAGGGGCAACCACAGAAATGAAGCGGGATTCAACAGTTTTGCCGCCGCGAAAAGGATAGCGGCGGCAATTAGGGAAGCCCAGGAGCCGGGTGCCAGGGGAAGGTATCCGATGTTAAAGAACGTGCTGATGGTAAGCCAGGGAGATTTCATGCGCTTTCTCCTTGCAGAATGTTTTGACGGGAAGCGGTGATGCGAATGGATATCGGGGCGGAGGTCATGGAAAGATCAGCGCGGATTTCTGTAAGGCCGTCCACTTCCGGAGCCTGGGAGGATATGCGGCCCAGAGTGGTTTCCTGTTCCCAGGGAGAGGGTCCGCCCGGCAGAAAAGACTGGACCGTACCGGTAATACGTTGGTTGTACGCTTCGAGGTTGGCATCGGATATGTCCATCAACTCTTCGCGGCGAAGCACGGCATCTTCGGGGGGGACCCGGCCATCCAGGTCAAAGGCCGGCGTGCCTTCTTCCGGAGAAAAAGCGAATGCGCCGATGCGTTCGATCCGGAGTTCCCGCGCGAAGTCGCAGAGTTCCTGGAATAGTGCTTCCGTTTCACCCGGGAACCCGGTGATAAAGGTGGATCGGATCACTGCCGCGGAAAAATCGCGGCGGATTTTTTCGATCAGGCGTTGGAATGTGTCTGCGCTACCGCCGCGGCGCATGCGCCGCAACAAGGGGGGCGCAACGTGCTGCAGAGGCAGGTCGAAGTAAGGCAGAATGCCGGGATAAGAAAAACCTTCCAGGATCTCTTCCGTAACCGCTTCAGGCATCAGGTATAGAACGCGTATCCAGTCGAAGCCCAGGCTGGAGAGTGATTTCAGCAGTACAGGCAGTTGGGAGGAGGGGCCGTGGTCCAGTCCGAAGTAAGTGGAATTCTGTGAAATCAGGTTGAGTTCCGCGACCCCGCGTTTGCGCATGGTTTCCGCTTCGCGGATCACGGATTCAATGTCCCGGGAACGGTAAGGGCCGCGGATAGCGGGAATGGCGCAGAAGTTGCATTTCATGTCACAACCTTCGGATATCTTGATAAAGCCGGTATTGGGTGGTGTGGTCTGGATACGGGAATGGGTGTGGTCGTACAGAAATACCGGAATTTTGCCGTACGGCGCCGGTTGATCGTGGGCGATAGCAGTCGCCAGGTTATGGGGATCGTTGACGCCCCAGATCAGGTCTACATCCGGAAAGTTTTGTCGCAGCTCTTCCAGGTAGCGTTCCGCCAAACAGCCGATAACCGCCACATGTTGGACTTCGCCGTTCGTTTTCATTTCCAGGGCGGAAAGGATTTCACTGATACTCTCTTCTTTGGCGGGTTGAATAAAACCGCAGGTATTGATGACGATCCAATCCGCCGCTTCGTATGAAGAAACAATGCGGACTCCCATTTCCGTCAGCATGCCCCCCAGAACCTCTGTGTCTACAGTGTTCTTGAAACATCCGAGGCTGATAAAAGAAACGGTGGTCTGCGGGGGATTCATGGATGATGCCATTGTTTTGTTAAGGAGGCCGGATGGGTCACGCTGGATTCTATCATGATCCCGCACAGGGCGCAATGAGCCCGTGGCACTGCTCTGCCGCGCTCAAATCCGTAGAAGGTAGAATGTAGAAGGTAGAAAGACAATGGGGCGAATTTCATACCAGCCCGGAAAAATCAGTTGAGGGAGTTGAGGGGGGAAGAAGTCGAAAGTTGAAAGTGAAAAGTTAAAGCACGGTGATACCACGAGGGAGTCATAGTGATGAAGAAACCGGCCGGGCAGCCCTGAATCGCCGGCCGAACTGTGATGAAGCGCTAATAGGCACTGTGATGGGTTTTCATCACAAGCCCTCATGAGTTCTCATCACCAGGACCTCAAGATCTTCATCACAAATTCTCCCAAGTTCCCATCACAGCAAAAGAAGGTGACCCGCCTTTGCCAAGGCTACGGCGGGCAGGCAGGTATCAGGTGGCATGAGCACCAAGTTGAAAGTCAAAAGTCTGAAGTGGAGAGTTGAGCCGCTTGTGGCGATTCCTCTACCTTCTACATATGTTATATGGTTGCCACTGATTTGGGGAAGCGGTATAGTGGAAAGCATGAAACGGGTGCAACTGCTTATTGACGGACATCCCGTCACAGTGGCGTTTGACGAGAACAGCATCCACGTGTTCAACGCCTTTCCGGTAAAGGATCGCCTTAAATCCAGGGGCTACCGCTGGAATGCGTTGGAGAAGAGCTGGGATTTTTACGATGGTAACGTGGAGGTGGAGTTGGCCCGGCTCGGGGCTGATGATGCCGTCACGGATCCCGCACCCGCTGTGGCGGAGCCCCCGGCGGATGGACTTCCCGAGTCGGTCACTGTTTCCCAGTTGCGGGAGCGCATCGATTCCATACTACGGTCCGCTCTGCCGGCCGCCCTTTGGATCAGGGGCGTAGTCGCGTCTGAACCGAAGGCCTACCGTTGGGCAACCTATTTTGATCTTCGCGACGAGGATGATACACAGGACATGGTGTTTTCCTGTGAGATGCGCCAGGCTGAAAGGCAACGAATTGAGCAGCGTTTGTCCGTTACGGGTGTGGCTGCCGGGCTGGAAAAGGACCTGCCGGTTTTTCTGCAGGTGGAGGCGGGCTTGTCGCACAAGTACACCATCAATGTGCGCTTGCGGGCGTTGGACATCATGCCTGAGTTCACCCGGGAAAGGCTGCGCAGCCAGAGGGATCTCACCGTGGAGCGTTTGCGTCGTGAGGGCTTGCTGGAGCTGCAGAAAGAGTTGAGGCTTCCCATGCTGATCAACCGCGTGGGATTGTTGACTTCAGCCCTGGGAACTTCGGTGCGCGATATCATGGCGGGGTTGAGCCCGCTGGAGAATCGCTACCGGATCGGATTTCTGGATACGCGCATGGAGGGAAGCGGGGCCGTGGACGGGTTGATCGCGGCATTGGATTTCATGGAGTCCAACCCAACCTGGCGTGCGCACGCGGTGGTGATAGCGCGTGGTGGGGGCAGTGAACAATCCCTGGGGGTATTTAACGATTACCGTTTGTGCGCCCGGATCTGTCGTTGCCGTATCCCGGTTTTGACCGCCATTGGTCATGAAAAGGATCTTTCCGCTGCAGAGATATGTTCCCATTTTACACCCACTCCTTCCACACCCTCCGGAGTGGGACGCTTTCTGCGGGAGAGGTTCCTGGATTTGCAGAACCGACTGGGGGAATCGGTGCGCAAGCTGGTGGAGCGGTTTTCTGAAGCGCATCGCCTGCAAAAGGAGCGAGTCGGCGCCCGGGCGCAACTATTGCCGCGTCAGGGTAGCAAACGCCTGCAATGGGAGAGTTCTGCGCTGCGGAATCGAATGCATGATTTCATGCGCAGCGGCATGCGCATGAACCGGGAAAACGCGTATCGTTTGAAAGAGCTGCAGCGCTCTTTTCAATTGCGCGTCGGCACCTTTATGGTGAGGGAAAGGGAGAGCCTTCAAAGGGCGGCGGCCCGGGTGGACTTCCGTCGCCTTGAGCGCCTTCAGGATAATGCCGGCGCAAAACTTCTGGACCTGGTCAAGGAAACGGAATCCGGGGCGGAACGTTTCATGAGCAAAGCCACAGACGGCGTGCAGGCCAGGGCAAACCTCGCCCAGGCCAACCACCCGGACCGCATTCTGGAAAAGGGGTTTACCATGACATTCGGCCCGGATGAAAGATTGGTCGCCACGGCTAAAGCCTTTCGTGCTCTGCCATGGGCCCGTCTGCGTTTTTTTGATGGTACGGAACGAGTGGAACGCAAGGAGGAATAATGGTGGCAAACCGCAAGGATCAGGTGGATAATTACGAGCATAATTTTGCCGTCCTGGAGCGCATTACCGATGCACTGAACAAGGACGAAATCGGTATTGATGACCTGCTGGAAAAGACCCGGGAGGCCCTGGAAGCCGCCCGGCGCTGCATGGAGATCCTCAACCGGCAGCGGGGGGAATTCCGCAAGCTGGAAAATGAATTCGCCCGGTTGATTCAAGATTCTGAGTCTCAAACATCGAAAAACGAAGATGGGGAAGATAAAGCAGAATGACTCGGTGGCCCTCAAGGCCGGAGTTTGACGTAGATTTGGGTGAAGTACCAGGTATCACTGGAGGCGTTGCGGGCAACGCCCACCCCGGTTGTATTGAAATCGTCTTCGATATTTTCCTTGTGGGTGGGATTGGCGATCCAGGCGTCCACCACCACCTGGGCCGGTGAGTCGAGGTTGGATGTCAGGCCCACATTTTCGGCGGCGGCACTGACTCTGAACAACCTGGACAGTTGTGAAACGCGGTCATTGAATCCGGCGTGGCCGAACGGAACCGTGCCTTCGGCCATGTCCCGGCTGTGGCTGCGGGCCAGGTCAGCCACATCCGATTTCCATTCCAAATCCGAAAGACCCTGGGAGGTGCGATGCTCGTTGACTTTTTGAAACACCAACTGCTCCATTCCCGATATCGAAAAACCGGAGGTATCCACGGATCGGCAGCCATGGGCGCCGATTGCAATCATGAGGGCAGCCGGTATGACCGCTTTCCACTTAAGAACCCGATTATGAGATTGAAGCGGAAGAGACATGGTGTAACTATAACCAATTTGGGCATGTTTGTCCAATACGTGTTCAATTTAACAAATCCAGGTTGAATGATGCGCAGGTTTGGTTGATCCGCTAAGGTTGATTTCGAAACGGGTTTTGCATATGATGGGGAACTGTTTTTATGGAGGTTCGGATGATTCAGAAAATCGATCATATCGCCATCGCCGTTAAAGACCTGGAAAGCGCTGTTTCTCATTACCGGGATGTTCTGGGGTTGACCTTTCTGGGAACGGAAGAAGTCCCTGACCAGAGAGTAAAAGTGGCCATGTTCAGTGTCGATGGTGTGCACATTGAGTTGCTGGAGCCCCTCAATCCGGAATCACCCATTTCCCAATTCCTGGAGAAAAAAGGCGGCGGCATCCACCACATCGCTTTTGGCGTGGATGACGCCGCCGCTCAGATTAAGGAAATGGAGCAAAAGGGCGTGCGCATGCTGAACAGTGAACCCCGTCCGGGCGCGCATGGTTCCCGCATTGCGTTCGCCCATCCCAAGAGTCTGGGCGGCGTTCTGGTGGAGTTTTGTCAGAAGAGCGGCTGACTGTTTTATTATGATCCGCGTTGCCTTGTTGTGGCACATGCACCAGCCGGTGTATGTAAATCCCTTCTCCGGAAGAGCGGAACTGCCTTGGGTGCGTTTGCACGGAATCAAAGACTACAGTGGTATGGCCGGGGTGCTGGGCGAATTTCCCGGAGTCCGTTCCACTGTCAACCTGGTACCCAGCCTGTTGCTGCAGTTAAAAAAACACCTGGCGGGAGAGATTGATCGCTTCCAGGAAGTGGCGCAGAAACCGGCGGCGGATCTGGATGCTGTTGAAAAGACTTTAATGGCGCGCCATTTTTTTTCATTGCATCCCGTCCACATGATCCAGCCATTTCCGCGTTACCAGGAGCTGTATTCGCGTCGAAGCGAATTGGCTCAAGGCAATGGAACCAGCGCTGATTGGCGGGATCTGCAGGTCTGGTCGACTCTGGCCTGGTTTGATGCGGATCGCGCCCGGGCGGACGAACGTGTGCAGGGTCTGCGCGAAAAGGGGCGCGGCTTTTCCGAGGCCGATAAGATCATGCTTTTCGAGGCGCAGCACGACCATCTGGCCGGCGTGATCCCCGCCTGGCGCGATTTAGAGTCAAAGGGCCTGGTTGAGGTGTCGACTTCGCCCATGACCCATGCCATCCTGCCGCTGCTGCTGGATCCCCGTGTGGGCCGGGTGGCCAATCCGACACTGCCGCTTTATGATCTGGATTTTAACTGGGAGGGCGACGCCCGCCGTCATGTGCAGGACGCGCTGGATTTCATGCAGCATCATTTCGGGGTTCGGCCCCGTGGAATATGGCCTTCCGAGGGGAGTCTCAGTGAGAAAGTACTGGATCTTTTTCAGGATCTCGGCGTGACCTGGACGGCCAGTGACGAAATCAACCTGGCGCGGTCTTTGAATCCCGGGAAAGACGCGGATTGGAGTGGTTTGCGTGATAAGCATCTCTACCGTCCCTGGATCGCGGGGAAACGGGAACTGCGCATCCTGTTTCGCGACCACGATCTTTCCGACCGGATTGGATTCCATTACCAGAAAATGAACCCTCAGGAAGCGGTTGAGGATTTCATGTTGCGTTTGCGGGAAATTGGTCAACAGGTCAAGGATGCGGTGGTGGGTGTGTTCCTGGACGGGGAGAATCCCTGGGAACACTACCCCGACAACGGCCGGGCCTTCCTTCGCAATCTGCTGGCGCGTCTTCAGCGGGATGAACAGGTGGAAGCCGTGACCCTGAGTGAAGCGGTTTCCATGAAGGCGGAACGCCTGCGGAGTCTGTCCCCGGGTTCGTGGATCAACGGGAACTTTGATATCTGGATCGGTGACGAGAGTGATCGTCGTGCCTGGAAACAACTCCAGCGCACAAGGGATCATTTTATCCGCAACAAAGACCAACTTTCCGAGCATGAAACGGCAGAGGCGCAGTACTGTCTGGACGTGGCCCAGGGCAGCGACTGGTTCTGGTGGTTTGGTCCGGAGCACCATACCGGGGATCTGGAGGTGTTTGATCGCTTATTTCGCCTCAACCTACGCCGGGTATACGAGTTGACCGGCACTGAACCACCCACGGAGTTGATTATGCCGATTTCGTCGGCAATGGATGAGTCCCTGATAAAGGCGCGTCCCCCCATTCGTCCGTTGAACCCGGTTCTGGATGGGGAAGTGACCCACTTTTTCGAGTGGCGGGATGCCGGGCGTTTGAACATCCATGCCGGACAAGGCGTCATGAATACCGGTGAATCGGTACTGGTTGCAGTGTATTACGGATTTGGTGACGGGCGTTTCTTTCTTCGCGTGGACACCCGCGATCAGGCAAAGGAGCGTTTGCATCGCAAAGAACAGTTGCGGTTGGGATTGCGCCTGCCCGGAGGGGCCGTACGCAAATTGGTGCTTCCGCCCGAGCCCGGCTTTGGAAATGGTGCGGTCGGTTCCGTTATCGAATGTGAGCTGGCGTTGGATGCGCTCAACCTGGCTGTGGGGGATCGGTTTGAATTGAACCTGGAGTGGCGGCGTGACGGTCGTGTGCTGCAAATCCTGCCCCAGGACGGCTTTTTTGCCATTGATGTGCCCGGTCCCAAAGATTACGCGACCTATTGGCGGGCGTAGATAAGAGTTGAAAGGTTGAAAAGCTGAAAAGTTGGGTTCCAACTTTTTTTCCGTAAGTGTATAATCAGGAGCATCATGGACTCATTACAGAATCATCCGGTTCGCAACACATACCGCTATTCGGGGCGTGACATGCTGCTGGGCGGGCTCTTTATGGCCGTGGCCCTTGTCCTTCCCATCGTGTTTCATGCCGTGGGTATGGGCAGCCAGTTCCTGCCCATGTTTCCACCCATCATCATGGCCGGGTGCCTGACTGCCTGGCCCGTGGGCCTGACGGTGGGCATACTTTCTCCCCTGGTTTCCGCGGTTTTGACCGGGATGCCGCCGTTCTTTCCACCCGTGGCCTGGATCATGGCCCTGGAAGGGGCCGTTATGGTACTGCTGGCCCGCCGACTCTACCTGCTTTCGCGTTTCAGCATACGGGCCACGGTGATCCTGGTATTGCTGGCGGACCGCCTGGTGCTGTTGGGAGCGGTGCTGGCAGTGGCCACCTGGCTGGACCTTCCCCGGGGCGTGCTGGGGTTGGTGTCCGTGGTGCGGGGCGCTCCGGGGATCGTGATCATGATCGTTACCCTGCCGCCCCTGATCCGCATTGTGGAGTCCCGGCTGCAGTTTATTCCCCAACCGGAGTAGCCTCAAGATGAGCCGGCAGGGATCAACTACGGGTGATTATCCGGGGCCCGGCATGCGCTTGCTTTCGTTCCTGATGCTGTATGCGGCCCTGTTGTGGATCCCCCGCGATGAGTGGCCGCGCTTTCTCTTTGTTTTTGTCCTGGCGGCCGTCCTGGTTCCGCATGGAAAGCGGGCCTGGAAAAGGGCAGGGCGCATGTTGCTTTGTGCCCTGCCGTTCATGGTGGCACTCGGGTTGATGATCTGGTTGTTCGGAACCCTGGGCGGGGCCGCACGCGGCAAGGTGTTTGCCGATTTGATGATGCGAACGGTGGTCACCATCAGCGCCGCCGCCCTGGTTTGGGGCGGTGCGGGTATGCGGGAATTCCTGGCTGCATTGGGCCAGTTGCGGGCCCCGGCGATCGTGGTTTCGGTTGTCACCCTGGCATTGCAGTCGGTGATCCGCCTGGGCCGCGAAGCCCGGGACACACTGGACGCCGTGCGTTCCCGTAGTGGCAGACGCCTTTCCCGACGACGCCGCGTGGCGCTGGTGGCGCCCTTGACGCGGCACTTCCTGCTGGGAGTAATCGAGTTCCATTTTCATCAGCACGCCGCCCTGGTCTCCCGGGGCTATAGCGGGGGACCGCTGCGAATGTCGCGTTCCCGTATACCGGGTCAGGCGTGGCTGTTTCTTCCCGTATATGCAATGGCGATAGTGGTGGTGGCCGCGTTATGAACAGCCAGGCGATTATTGATATCCGGGATATCTCCTTTAATTACCCTGACGGGACCCCCGGTCTGAATTCCGTGTCATTGCGGGTTCAGGAAGGGGATTGTCTGGGCATAGTGGGGCCAAACGGTGCCGGCAAATCCACCCTGCTGCGGCACATCAATGGAGTGTTGCGCGGACAGGGAGAGGTTTGCGTAGCCGGCATGGTCGTGGAGCGGGGCCGACTGGAAGCCGTGCGCCGCCAAGTGGGGATGGTTTTTCAGAATCCCGATCATCAACTCTTCATGCCCACGCTGATGGATGATGTGCTGTTCGGTCCCCTGAATTTCGGATTGGCGGAAGCAGAGGCTGGGGAGCGGGCGGAAGCCGTATTGCGTGAGATGGGCCTGTGGGAATTGCGGGAGCGCTCACCGCTTCACCTGAGCCTCGGCGAGAAAAAGAAAGCGGCGTTGGCGACGGTTCTGGTCATGCGTCCCGCTATCGTTGTCCTGGATGAGCCCATGGTCAGTCTGGATCCGGGCAGCCGCAGGCGCCTTCTGCAACGCATCGGTGATCTTGACGCCACCCGGGTTATCGCCACCCACGACCTGGAGATGGTGATGCGGATCTGTAACCGGGTTGTGCTGATGAACCGCGGCATGGTGATCAGCGCGGGAACGCCCCGGGAGCTGTTCGCCCGCAAGGAGCTGCTGGAAGCCAATGACCTGGAAGTGCCGTTTTGCATTGATCAACACACATATCCGAAAAACACTGATATTTGATTTCCGGCCGGTTTAGAGTAAGATGAATGCGCACGAATGCAGTGAATCGAGATCGATCCGGCTTTCAGGAGGTGCAAATGCAACTTGAATCATTTATCCGGGATATTCCAGATTTTCCCAAACCGGGGATCATTTTTAAAGACATCACCCCCCTGCTGATGGATGCAGGGGCATTTGACTTGACCTTGGAACAGATGACCCGCCCCTATGCGAACGGTTCCGTCGATAAAATAGTGGCCATTGAATCCCGGGGTTTCATTTTCGGTGGAGCCATGGCCCGCCGCCTGGGTTGCGGTTTGGTCCTGGCCCGCAAAGCCGATAAACTGCCGGCGGATACGATTCGCGAAGAGTACACGCTCGAATACGGAACCAATGCCCTGGAGATCCACAGCGACAGCATCATCGAGAACGATCACGTGGTAATTGTTGACGACCTTCTGGCCACAGGCGGTACGGCGCTGGCGTCCATCCGTCTGGTGGAACGCTTGAAAGGAAAGGTGGTTGGGGTGGAGTTCCTGATCGAGCTGGATTTTCTAAAGGGGCGGGAACGGATCAGTCGGTATCCCGTTAACTCCCAGCTTCATTATTGACCGGGGAGGGAGAAGCAGCGATGCGCATCTGGATTGCACTGGCGGTGGCGGTGCAGCAATTCCTCTTACTCCAACCCGTCCAGGAAGCATTCGACGCCCATGATTTTTCCCGCCTGCATTCCATCTGTGCCGCCCGGGTGTCGGTTAAGATGGAGGAACCCTTCACCCTGAACGGTTTTTTGCGTTCACCTCGTTTCGTGCGCGAGTTCTCTGCACGGTTGAGCGATTACGAAGTAGAGCAACTGGAATGGTCGTCCAACTACATTGAGGAAAACTATGCCATCCAGTCTCTTAACGTGAATTTGACCCACCGCCGTATTCAACGCACGGTGATGTACAAATTCATCTTTTTTATCCGTCGCGATCCGGAATGGAAACTCTACTATCTAAAAGGCGTCCGCTTGTAGCCTGGCTGCTACCGGCCGCGGTCCTGTTGTTGCTGGCGGGTGTATGGGTTTTTGCGTTCGCTCCCTCCGTATCTCAGGAAAAAGTCGTTGCCCGCATCCGCACGCAGATAACGGAAAGTGACGCCTTACTGCAGGAGCGCATGCAGGCCATCCGTGAGCGGTCGCGCAAATTGGCCGCGCTTTTCCGTGACGGGAAGGATTTTCCGGACCCGCTTCCCCGGGAGGCCCTGGTCCGCCTGGTGGAGGGACGAATTCAATGGTATTTCGGCAGTGTCTTTGTCTCTCCAGTGGTTTTCAGCGGCGGTAAAAGCGATTGGGGATTGGAACGGCGTGGCGATTGCATCTTCATGATGGTGGAGGCCGGCGGCAATTTGCGTTACATTGCACCGCTGCTCCAGGAGACGCCCGATTTTATCCCGGGTCGCTTTGACTTGCCCCTGGCCCAGTACGAATTGTTGATTCTGCGCAACCCGCCTCCTCAAGCGCGGGATCAATACGATTACGACGACTTATCCGGTGTGTATATTATCAGTGTGCCGCTGCGTGCCGCGCAGGGTCGCCTGGTCCTGAATATCAAAGTCGTTCACAACCAGGTGCTGCAGCATTTGCGGCAACGCTATTTGTTTAAGGCCGCCTTTCCCGCTGCTTTTGCCCTGATTCTGATGCTGCTGGGACTTTCCCGCCGCAGGAGCTCGTATACCCTTTGGCTGAGCGCTTTGATCTCGCTGTTGCTGACGCTGGGCGCGGCTTTACTGGTTTCTTTCTGGAGCCGGGGCTCCGTGCTGATCCAGGTCGACGGACTTTCGCTGGTGTCGGTGTTCCAGGTTCTGGCCCTGAGTTTGTGGCTGCTGTTCCCGGCCTTTGCGCGGGTGGGGCGACCCATTCCGTTCAAGCCGGCGGTGATTCTGACCGACGGGGCGTTGATCGCCGCGGTGTGGGGCGGATATGCTTTGGTACAGCGCGTCTCTTTTTATCTTGGCACCTTTAGCCTGCAACCAGAGTTTCTGGCCTTGGTAATCACCCTGTTTTTGTGGCAGGTTTTTCCATTGCCGCGACTCCACCGGGTGCGTTTCCCTTCACGGTTTTCCGCCCGGGCGGGACTGTTGGTTTTCCAGGTGGCTGTCGTGGCGGTAGTGTCCTGGCTTTGGCCTCCGCTGCTGGTTCCTTTCGCCCTGACCGCCGCCATGGTTCCGGCCATGCTGCTTATACGACCGGGAATATTGCGGCGCGTATTGGTGATGGGTTTGCTGGCATTGTCGATCTTTTCGCTGACCACCACCCGGGATGAAGCCAATAAGCGGGAGTTTATCACCAACAACCTGCGGCATATTTTTCTGAACCAGGGGAACTATGCCAAGTTGATCGCCCGTGAGATCGTACATGAAATGAATATGGCCGGACCCGACCTTTCCCTGTTCTTCGCTATGGAGGGGGATACCGCGCTGCGTGACCTCTGGCGCAACACGCTTGCGGCCAGGGAAAGCATTCCTTCCAGCATTACCATCCTGTCTCCCGATATGCAGGTAGCCAGGCAGTTCTCTCACCAGATCCCCTACGTCCCGGATGAATCCCCACGTTTTTTCCCGGTCTGGGCGGTTGAAGACGCGCGGGCGCGCCTCTACGGTCGTGAGATCGCCATGGCAAGGGCCTCGATTTCCGTATCTCAACGGGGGCGCCACTTGGGTTTTATCGTGATCCAGGTACTCAATTCACCTGAACTGATCCTGCGCCAGCAAGATGAACGAAATATTTTCGCTCTGGATCCGCGCCTGGGACCGACGCCCATGAACTACATAAAGTTGAATCGGGACCGGGAGGTGCTGGAAAACCCCGGGCAGGTCAACCTTCAGGACGTCAGTGATCTGTTTCGCCATGACGGGCGCTGGGTGCGTTTCAAGCATGAGAATGCCTTGTTTGCCGGATACGTGTTTACCGGAGGGGCGGACCCCATCATGATCTACTATCGCCTGCCATCCCTGCTGGGTCGCCTGGCGGTGTGGATTCGCCTGCTGCTGTTTTTTCTGGCCCTGTCCATGCTGCCGGCTTTAAAGTCGTTGCCGGTGATTCCCTGGAAGCGGCTGACCCATTCTTTTTCCGTGCGGGTTTTTGCCATTCTCGTGCTGATCGTCCTGTTCACCGGGGTAATTTTCTCCCTGTTCTCGTTGAACTTTCATCGCAATTCGCTGCAGCGGGAGCGCATGCGCCATACGTTTGACCAGGGACGCACGGCCCAGAACATCGTCAACAGCATGATGGGTGTTAGAGAGGGATTATCCCGCAATCAGGTCTTTTTCCTGTCGCGCATGATCAATGCGGATGTAACGGTTTTCCGTAGCGGAGAACGCGAGTTCACCTCGGATATCCGGCAGATCCTGCGCGGGCGCATTCCCGGGTATGTGGATTCCCGGGTCCTGGAATTGCTCAACCAGCGCAACCAGAAATATGTATTTCGCAGCCGTGAAGAGGGACAAACGATTTATTTTCGCAACGGCGACCTGGTGTTCCGCATAGATTTCAATGACGTTTGGCCCGGCCTGTACGGCGGTGGAGATTCTTACGCGGACTTTATCATTGTAATGATTTTTTTCATGGGCCTGATCGGGGTGGCCGTGGCCGTTTTTTTCCGTGACCGTATTCTTGATCCCATACGTACACTCAACCAGGGCATGGCAAAGGTGGAAACAGGCGGGCTTCCCATACTGAAGCCTTTGCCCAGGGAACATGAGCTGGAGGCGTTGTACAACGGCTTCAACAAAATGATCCGCGGCATTGCCGCACAGAAACGAAATATTTCTGAAATTTCACGCATGAAAACCCTGGTTGATCTGGGTCGCAGGGTGGCCCATGAGGTCAAGAATCCCTTGACTCCCATCAAGTTGTCCGCGGAGCAGATCCGGCGATCACTCGAGGACAAGCGCGTGGGTTATGAGGAGACAATTCGCAAATCGGTCGACTTTATTGTGGATGAAACCGAACACTTGAAAAAGGTCTCTTACGGTTTTCTCGACCTGTCCCGCCTCGACACCATTGAAGCCGAGGATTTTCAACTGGAGCAACTGCTTAGAGAAGAAGTGAACCACTTTCGCCAGGTTTATCCGGGTATCACGTTTCAGTTAAACCTGAAGCCTCGCAGTCTCATGGTGCGCATGGATACCGTAAAGATCCGCCAGATGGTTAAAAACATCCTTTCCAATGCCGTTGAAGCCATGGGAGAAGGGCCGGGGGAAGTCAAAATCGCTCTTCAAAAGCGGGAATCAAGCGTGGAGTTGATCTTTGAGGACAACGGGACCGGGATGGATGCAGCCGAAGTGGAACGTATGTTTGAAATGGATTACTCAACCAAGGACAGCGGAACCGGGCTGGGCATGTTTATCATTCATCGCATCGTCGACCTGCACGGAGGGAACCTACGCGTGGAATCGCGGCACCGGGAAGGCACCCGGGTGCGGGTGATCCTGCCCCTGGTTGCGGGCTTAAGGGAGTAAAGCCATGAATCCCCGCAAAGCTTTATTTAAGCCTCCGCCATTGCGTCCAGGAGACCGGGTCGGCCTGTTCGTGCCTTCGTCACCCGTGCGTGAGCCCTATCGCGGCAAAGGGTTGGCGGAATTGAAACGCATGGATTGGATCCCCGTTGAAGTTCCAAACATCATGGATCGCGGTGATTTTGTGGCCAAGCCGCCCCAGGCGGTAGTGGCGGATTTACAAGCCCTGTTCAACGCAAAGGATATCCGCGCTTTGTGGGCGGCCCGGGGGGGATACGGGGCCAACCTGCTGTTGCCTTACCTGGACGCCCTGGTAATTCCGGAACCGAAGTTGGTGATTGGTTCGTCCGACGTGTCCATCCTGTTATGGTGGTTGATGGAGAAGCGCAACATGGTCGTCTTTTTCGGCCCCATGGCTTTTGCCTCCATGGCGGACAATGCGGCCGCCGTGGATCAATGCCGAGCCATGTTGGACGGCAGCCGCCCCACTCCGGTTTACTCCGGCGAGCCCCTGATCCAGGGACGCGCAAGCGGGCGACTGACCGGGGGCTGCTTAACCAACCTGGTTTCCCTGATCGGCACTCCCTGGTTTCCGCGATTGCGGGACCGGATCCTTTTGTTGGAGGACGTGGCGGAACGGCCGTACAGCCTGCATCGCCTGTTCTGGCACCTGTGCCAAAGCCATCGGTTGCGGGGAGTGCGCGGAATCGCGCTGGGTGAATTTCCCGGGTGTTTTAAAAATCCCGCGGAACGTGAAGCCCTGTGGCGGCGGCTGGTTGAACTTTTTGCCCCCCTGGGGATTCCCGTGATGACGGACCTTCCCCTGGGGCATGCCGCGCGGGCGCGGATGATTCCACTCGGGGTCCAGGTCGGTATGGAGGTAGACACAACCGCCTGCATGCAACCCCTGGAGCCCGGAACCGCCCCGGGTTCACGGAATTGATCTTTCTTGCCCGATCCCGGCGAGGGTGATACAATGTCTTTTGCAATGAAGCCGAGGCTTGATTGTAACCCGTTATGATCAAAACACCCGGAAAAGCGGAAGCATTGTTTGAAAAACAGGGGAATCCACCAGCAGGCGCATCCATGGACACGCGACCCCCCATGAAGGTCCACCTGATGGGGATTGCCGGCGCGGGCATGAGTTCGCTGGCCGGATTGTTCTCTGCCCGGGGAGACCGGGTTTCCGGATCCGATACGGGGTTTTATCCTCCGGCGGGGGAAGTGCTGGCCGCATTGCCCGTCCGCCTGCACAAGGGTTTTTCAGAGAACCACATTCCGAGAGGAGTCGATCTGTGTGTAGTGGGAAACATCGTTTCCCGTGGCAACCCGGAAGCCGAATTTGTGTTGAACCGGCATATCCCATACGCATCCATGCCCGAGGCGTTGTACGAATACTTTATCCACGGCAATCGTTCGATCGTGGTCGCGGGTACCCACGGAAAAACCACGACTTCGGCTTTCATTGCTTTTCTGTTGAACCGTGCGGGGCGGAAACCCGGTTATTTTATCGGCGGGCAACCGCTGGATCTGCCGTGCGGATACAGTCCGGGCAGTGGCAATGATTTCGTCAGTGAAGGAGATGAATATGAAACCGCTTTCTTTGATCGCTCATCGAAGTTTTTAAAGTACCACCCGGAAATTCTGGTCCTGAATCCCATGGAATACGATCATATCGACTTTTTCCCCGATGAGGCATCTTATCGCGCGGCTTTTCTAAATCTGGTCAACCAGGTGCCGTCCGCGGGAAGGATCATCAATTGTACGGATTACCCCATGAACCGGGAGGTCGCGGCCGGGGCATTTACCGCGGTTACCGGTTACGGCTCCGGCGAACGCAATGAAATCAGGATAAAGGACGTTGTTTGTGCTCCCGGTGCAGGGTTCTCTTTTACCCTGTTAACCAAAGAGCAGGAGCTGCGGCTGCAATCACCCCTTTCGGGAATCTACAACGCGGGAAACCTGGCGGCTGGGATCGCGGTGGGACTCTACCTGGAGATTTCCGTATCCGTTATCCGTGATGCTGTGGCTTGCTTTCGGGGAGTGGCGCGGCGCCTCAAGCTGCTGCGTTCAATCGGCGACAGCCATTTTTACGAAGATTTCGCCCATCACCCCACTTCCCTGGCCCGGATGTTGGACAGCCTCAGACAGATGTACCCGCAACACCAGCTGGTTTGCCTGGTTGAACCCCGCAGCCGCAGCCTCAGGCGCAGAGATTTTCAGGAACGTTTGGTTGAAAGCTTATCCGGGGCGGATGAGGTGGTAATTCGCCGCGTTGCTCAAGCGCGAAGGGCGGCGGATGGCACGGAAATAAACGAATCGGAAGTGGCGGCCGCCCTGCGACACATGGGACGGAGGGCAACGGTTGCTCAGGACGGTGAAGCCGTGCGTTGCGCTGTGCGCGCACTGGATTTATCCAGGCCGGTGGCGGTGGTTGCCGCATCCAACGGCGCGTTCGACGGCCTTCCCAGCTGGCTGGCTGATCTGGATCCGCAAAACGAGGCATTATCCACATGAAGATCGATGTGCGTATACGTGAGGAGCCCCGCCTGGTGATGGCCATCAAAGCTTCCCTGGACCGCGACGGAGCCCGTAAACTGAGCCGTTTCCTGTTGCACCGGGATCAGCGCGCTTTCACCCGCCTGGAACTGGACCTGGCAACCGTGGACTTTATCGGTTTGTCAGCGATCGCGACCCTGCAGGAGTTGTGTTTGTCGCTGCGGCAACGCGGCGGGAGCATGACGCTGTTGAATGTATCCGGCACATTGGCATCGGCCCTGGGTTGCCTGGGCGGAACCCCGTGCTGGATCCTGCAAAACCTTGATCAGGAGAGTAAAGACAAGGATGTGAGCGGTTGAAAGACCGGGCCGCTTGTGATAAGGTGAATCCATGCACATGACAATGTTTGCCCTTCTACTTCAGGCGGCTCCTCAGCAGAACAACCTGTTGCGACTGGTGTTCAAGGCTTCGCCTTTCGGTAAGTTCATTCTGATTCTTCTGGTGGGGTTCTCGGTGATTTCCTGGGCCGTGATCATCTTTAAAATGCTTGAATATGGCAAGGCGCGGCGCCTGTCCGAGCGTTTCATGGAGCATTTCCGCCGCACCAAGAACTTTTCGGAGATCCACAAATACGCCGGAGCGGTCCCCAGAAATCCCTTGTCGGAAATATTCCGCAGTGGATACCGTGAACTTTCGCTGCAGCTTTCTCCGGGGAAAAGTTCCGACGCAATCGACATTGAAAGCATCCAACGTTCGCTGCTGCGTTCATCCTCTGCTCAGATCACCCGCCTGGAACGCATGAACGGTTTTCTGGCCACCACGGCGGCGGTCACGCCCTTTATCGGCCTGCTGGGAACAGTTTGGGGAATCGTGACCGCGTTCCATGAGATCGGCTTGCAGATGAACGCCAACCTGGCCACCGTGGCGCCGGGGATCGCCGAAGCGCTGATCGCCACCGCCATGGGATTATTCGCCGCCATCCCGGCGGTCATCTTTTATAACTGGCTGTTGAGCCGGCTTAAAGTGCTGATCTCTACCATGGAGGAGTTCAGCATGGAGTTTCTCAACGCCAGCAGGAAAATCAAATAATGCAGCTGAGCACCAACGGAAAACTGCGATCCAACCTGTCGGAAATCAATGTGACCCCCCTGGTGGATGTGATGCTGGTGCTGTTGATCATCTTCATGATAACCGCGCCCATGATGAATTCCGGCATTAATGTCAACCTGCCCGCGGTAGAGACACGCACCAGCCCCAGTTCCGGCGGACTTGTGCTCACGGTGACCAAAGAACGTTATATCTACATGGAGAATAGTAACGTCAACCTTTACCTGCTGGAATCCCGGATCCGCAGTTACTTTGCCGCAAATGAAAAAAAGGTCGTGTTTATCCGTGCGGATAAGGATGTACCCTATGGATATGTCATCTCCGTACTGGACGTAATCAAGCGCGCGGGAGTGGAAACCGTCGGGATGATCGTCGATCAAAAAGACGAAAAATGAAGTTTCGCGCGGCTTTGGTCATTTCAGTTGTGTTGCACCTGTCTTTGTTTGCCATGATCATGGTGGTGCCCGAGATGGATGCATCCAACGGAACCACGTATTATGT
>DSBM01000052.1 GCA_011049425.1 Candidatus Aminicenantes bacterium | reverse complement strand
CAATTTCCGAAACTCTGAAACCGACATGAATTCATCAATAGATCGATTCAACCACGCCGCGTCCCGGCCCAACCCGGTGACTTTGCCATAGACCCACGGAACGATCCTGCCCAGGTAGATACGGAAAAAAGCCCGCAACAGTCGGGAACGGGGGGGAAAGAAATCCAATATCATGAGGATCCCCCCCGGACGCAGGGTTCTGTGGCATTCCCGGATGGTTTTTTCCAGGTTTTCCAGGTTGCGCATAACAAATCCTGAAATCACCCCGTCCCAGGTATTATCGCGAAACGGCAGGGCTTCTCCCTGTGCCTGGACGGGCAGGAAAGCCCTTCCAAGCCTTTTCCCTCTGGCCAGCATGGCGTAACTCGGATCTACACCAACGCAGAAAGCCCGATGTTTTGTCAGGCCCTCAGACATCTGCCCGCCGCCGCTGCCCAGGTCCAGGATGCGGCCGCTTAAGCGAAGTCCCCGCAGTGAGCGATACCGCCACCAGGCATCCAAACCCAGGCTGGACAGGTGGTTGAAACGATCGTAATGATCCGCCATGCGGCCAAACAGTCCCCGCGGCCGCGAGTCACTCAGGTCCGGTGCGGTTGTCAAATGCGGATTATTCCACCCGGGCGCGCCGCGAATCCCAGTACAGGTAACCCAGCAGCAGTAGGAACATGACAAATCCCAGGGCCTCGCCGCCGAATGATTCCTGCCAGTGCTCGGTCCCCAGGGAGCGGATCATGGACCATCCTTCGCCGAATACCAGTTGGCCGAAATAGATAATGGCCGCGGCCACCACTCCCATGATGGCCCCGCCGGCAATGAATCCGGATGCAATCAGGGTCCCCCGCTCCTTGCGCGCGGTCTGTAGTTTTTTGTCACTGCTGCTGCGGGAAACAAAATGCGCGATCAGGCCTCCGGCCAGCAGGGGTGTATTGAGGTAAAGCGGCAGGTACATCCCCAGGGCGAAGGCCAGCGGCGGAACACCGATAAACTCCAACACAATGGCCAGCATGATTCCCGCCAGGTAGAGCAGCCAGGGAGCCGGTTGGCCGGTCATCAAGGGCTTGAGTACCGCCGCCATGGCCGAAGCCTGGGGCGCTTCCAGTCCACCCGGACCGAATCCATATGTCTTGTAGAGCATCAAAATCACCAAACCGACCGCGGCCGCGGAAAGCAGGGTACCCAGAAACTTGTAACGCTGCTGGGTGACCGGAGTTGTGCCAAGCCAGTAGCCGATCTTTAAATCGGTGATAAAGCCACCGGCCATGGCAAGGGCGGTACAAACCACGCCACCGATCAACAGCGCGGCCAACATCCCCTGTTCACCTTTCAGGCCCACGGAAACCAAAATTACCGAAGAGATGATCAGGGTCATCAACGTCATTCCCGAGACCGGGTTCGTGCCCACAATGGCGATGGCCCGGGCGGAAACCGTGGTAAACAGGAAAGAGATAATGGTCACAATGGCCAGGCCCACCAGGGCATGGTACCAGTTGCCTTCCACCACTCCCAACAGGAAAAAGGCGAACACGCCCATCAAGGTGGCAAAAATCAGGATGACATTCCATTTCATGGACATGTCGCGCTGCAGCCGTTCCGGGCGCTTACCCTCATGTTCAATGCCTTGGCCGGTGATTTCACGGGCAGCCAGGCGAAAGGCTCCCACGATGATGCCGCGGGACTTGATAATGCCGATGATCCCGGCCGCGGCGATGCCGCCGATACCGATATGGCGTACGTATTCACCAAAGATTTCGATCGGCAGCATATCGGATATGGGCTTGGCGGCGTTCAGGATGGGTACAGGATTGAACTGGCCGATGTAGTAGATGGCCGGCACCAGTACCCACCAGGAAAGAAAGGACCCGCAGGCAATAATCAGGGAATATTTCAGGCCGATGATGTAACCCAGGCCGGTTACGGCGGCCCCGATATTGACGTTGAATTCCAATTTGACGGAGTCCGCCAGTTTGCGGCCCCATGAGAAGACACGGGTTGAGACAATCTCTTTCCAGAACCCCAAACCGGAAACCATGAAGTCGTACAAACCACCGATGAACAGTGCTTTCACCAGAATTCGCGCCTGGTTCCCGCCCGCTTCCCCGGCCACAAGCACCTCGGTGGTCGCCGTGGCTTCGGGAAAGGGGAATTCCCCGTGCATATCCGCCACGAAATACTTGCGGAAGGGAATCAGGAAAAGAATGCCCATGAACCCGCCCAGCAATGATGCCATAAACACCTGCATGAACGTGGCTTCCAGACCCAGGATGTAGAGTCCGGGGATGGTAAAGATGGCCCCGGCCACGATCAGTCCCGAACTGGCGCCGATGGACTGGATGATGACGTTTTCCGACAAGGCGTTGCGCCGCCCCGTCATGACCGAAAACCCCACAGCCAGGATGGCGATGGGAATGGCGGCCTCGAACACCTGGCCGATTTTCAGACCAAGGTAAGCCGCGGCCATCGAGAACAAAACAGCATAAAACATGCCCCAGAAAAGGGAATAGGGAGTTACTTCCGGCAACGGCCGGTCAGCGGGAACCACGGGACGGTACGTTTCTCCTTCTTCCAGTTTGCGATAGGCGTTTTCCGGCAAGCCGGTGGGACGGTCTTGCCCCCTGAGTTGATCATGGCTCATGCTCGGCCACCTCCGATTCGGAACGCTCTCAACCGCCAAAAAGGGCGGAAATTCAGATTGAGGCTAGCACACCAACCACGCTAATTCAAGACGTCACCGATCAATGGAAATCACGGCCTTCACCAGCTTGCGGTTGACACCCGAATCGGGCCTGTGCTACCATGCAAAGCGGATCTTGAGGGTAAAACCGCCTTTCTGGAGGGTGTCATGGACGTATCCACAAGTTACATGGGACTGGAGTTGCGCAACCCCATCATTATCGGCAGTTGTGGCTTTACGGGTTCCTTGGACAGCATTCGTCGCCTGGAGGACCACGGCGCGGCCGCGGTCGTACTCAAATCCATTTTTGAAGAACAGATCCTGAATGAAGCGGGCGCTCTGCACGAAGGCTCGATGGGCCACGCCGAAGCCGCGGATTACATCACCCAGTACACCCGCCGCCACAGCTTGGAAGAATACCTGCGCCTCATCCGCGATTGCCGGGAAAAAACCGACATCCCCGTCATTGCCAGCATCAACTGCGTTTCCGCTTCTGAGTGGACGGACTACGCGCGTCAGATTGAACAGGCCGGCGCCCATGCGCTGGAACTCAATCTGTTCGTATTGCCCGCGGACACCCAACAGGACGGTGAAGCCGTTGAAGAGATATATTTCAACATCGTCAGCCAGGTCACGGCCCAGGTAGTCATTCCCGTCGCCCTGAAGATCAGCCCCTATTTTTCCAGCCTGGCCAATACCGCGTTTAATCTCTCGGTACGCAATGTGGCCGCCCTGGTCTTGTTCAACCGCTTCTACAGCCCGGACATAGACCTCAAAACCATGCAGGTGACGAGTGGAGAAGTCACCAGTTGTCCCCACGAGAACGCCATGGTGTTGCGCTGGATCGCACTACTGGCAGGCCGCGTACACTGCGACCTGGCTGCCACAACCGGCATTCACGATGGTGCCGCCGCAATCAAAAACATCCTGGCCGGAGCTGCTGCCGTGCAGATCGCATCGGCCATCTACAAGCAGGGGCCGGAAGTCGTGGCTTCCATGCTGACGGAAATCCGGCAGTGGATGGAGGAGACCGGCGTGACGCGGCTTCGTGATATAATCGGCCGGTTGAGCCGCAAACGCATCGATGCCCCGCAACTCTACGAGCGCGCCCAATTCATGAAGTACTTCGCCGGCGCCGAAGACTGATTCCCAGCCGGAAAAATGGCTGCGGAAATTCCCCTTGCCGCCGGCTCGACCACTGCGTTTATCACACGCTGGTGGGTAGCCGCCCGCCCCTTTTCTTTTCCAGCTTCCACCATGCCTGTACTTTTCGGAGCTCTGCTGGCCGCCGTTCTGACTGCCGGGTCGCCGCACTGGGGACGTTTGCTGCTGTCTTTGGCCGCCATGCTGCTGTTGCAGTCCGGGGCCAACATCCTCAATGACGCAACCGATTTCCGGCGCGGACTGGACCGGGAACCTACCCCGGGCAGCGGCGCCGTGGTCCGGCGCCTGCTGACACCTCGCCAAGCCATTCGCGGCGCCGCGCTTCTCTTTGGCATGGGCACGCTTCTGGGTTTTTTCCTGGCCTGGCAAACCACATGGTGGCTGCTGGCCGTGGGTGCCACCGGCGTCACCCTGGGTGTCTTATACACCCCGGGAGGAGCGCCGGCCTTGAAATACCGGGGTTTGGGAGACGTGGCGGTCTTTTGCGCTTTCGGTCTGCTGGGCAGTCTGGGATCCTGGATGGTGCAGACCGGCTCCGCCGCCTGGCCACCCGTGATTTACGCCTTGCCGCTGGGCCTGCTGGTGGCGGCCATTCTCCATGCCAACAACTGGAGAGACGCTCCCACGGATTACCGGGGAGGAATCCTTACCCCGGCCATCATTCTGGGTGACCGCGGTTCGTCAATCTATTTCCACATCCTGCTGATTTTACCGTTCCTGCTGGTGCCCTTGTTTGTGACGTTACCACGCTGGGTTGCCCCGCATCCTTCTCCCCTGCCGGCAACCTGCCTGGCATCCCTGGCGGCCTTTCCTGTTGCCCGGCACCTGCTCGTCCGCGCCCGGCGGCGTCACTCATCCATGAACCCTATGGACTTTATCGCACTTGACGGCGCCACAGCACGATTGAATCTGATTTTCGGCCTGCTGCTCAACGCCGGCCTGGCGTTCCACCTGGTGCTGCAACCGTAATACAATTAGAAAGGGCGCCCCGCCGAATCAGACGGCCTACCTGCCAACCAGGAAATCCAGTCATCCTGAATCGAGAGAGAATTTTACTCGATGGCGATCACTTTGCAGTCAGGCGTCCGCCCACGAGGCTCATGAGCCGAAAAATCCACGCACTGGGCAATTTTATTAAAAACCACGAGGGTTTCGACCAGCGAATCGCGAATGGCGTCACAGGTGATGGTCGCGCCGCTTACGGCATCCACTTCCGGTGTTTGCCCCGGTTTTAATCCGACCAGTTGCTCCAGAAAACCCATGCGAATCAAACGTTGCACGTAAGGCGGGGTATCCTCCGACTCAACCACTTTGACTTCCTTCACCACGCCATTCAAATCCAGCAGTACCAGACAATTGGTGATTCCACGGTAACCCTCAACTTGTGAGTAATCCGCGGTGAACAGACCCACCAAACATTCATCCTGCCGCCTTACCATGGCGAAACGGAAACCATCGGCTTCATAGAGCTGGAAATCCTTTTGACTGCCAACGATCCGGTTCAGAATGCGGCGGCATTTCTGGTGATGGGAGTGTTTTTGCTTACGGCGGCGCTGAGGATCCGCATCAGCCGCGGACAGCACAATCCCCGCCGTGAACAGGCACAAGACCAGCATCGCGGTTTTATGTGTTTTCATTGCGTTTCCTCTCGATGAATCATCATGTACATTTTTCGGTCTACAAGGTGTAAAACGTCCACATGAATCCCAGTGTCCAAACCACATCCGCGCTTTTCATGGCACGCTGGGCATAAGGGATGTTTACGATCAGGTAGATCTTGCGTTTTTCATACTGGTCACCCATTGGGAACAACTCGGCATGAAGCATGACCGCGTGATTGTACCCCCGGTTAAGGGTATTGTCCAGGTTGACCAGGCTCATATCCTCTTCCACGCCGAACCAGCCGGTCAGTCCGGCTCCGCACCCCAGGAAACGGAAAGGGGCGCCTTCAAGCTTGAGCTGGTAATTCAGCGTATCCGCGATGTTGTGACCGCTGCGCCCCCAGCCCTTGACTTCCCGGGCCGTGCCCTTCCAATTGTAGAGGGCGTGACCCGCAATCTCGACTCCCGAGGAACCAATTTCAAAATGCCACATTGGGCCCAGTTTGAACTGGTCGACTCCGGGCCCGATCCCCACCAGCAGGTTTTCATCCTTGTTATTCACCGCGAATCCATAGCTGGCGCCCAGGCCCAGTTTCAAGTGCCGCAATCCGCCGGCCTTGTGTTTGTCCAGAAAAAACCACTGCCCGGAAAGCCAGATCTGCGTCAGGTCCTTCTCGCTAAGGCTGAGGAATTGACCCGTGTTGTTGATTTTGTCCGCCTCCCCCCAGGTATACTTGAGATTCACTCCCACATTCAGGTTGTGCAGGATACCGTAACCCAGGCGGAAATCCAGCTGGCGGAAGGAAGCGTCCTGCAGTCCCCGCTCTTCACTGTTCATGGCGACCATGCGCTCCGCCGTGGTGGACCACTTGTCCGTAAAATTCATGACCTTCAAGGTCAAACGCGGCCAGATCACGCCCTTACCGATCCCTTTGGAACAGCCGATCGTGTCCTCTGCGCCGAGGGGCAGAGACACCAATAACCCTATCATCACTAAACTACCTACAATCCTTTTCATTTGTTTATCCTCATTGTTTGCACTTCGCGCTTAAAAAGCCCGGAAAGTAACCGATTCTCAACCCAATGGGTATGAATATCCCCACACAACCGACCCGGTTCGGGTCCGGGGGGGTGACTTGTTGTTGACCCTCTGGAATCTGCCGCTGAGTGACCGGCCGGTCGCCCATGAATCGGGAAGAATTTCAAACCACGGAACACACCGAATACACGGAAAGGGAAAAAAAAGGCGACAGGAGACACACAGTCGATAGTCTAAAGGTGAAAGTGAAATCTTCAAAAACTTTTTCAGAGAACGAATGTCATCCTCTACGTTTTCCGTGGCGATGTACGGCGGGCCGATGGCAAAGACACGGGTTCCGAAATCCATACAAATAGGAACAAGCGGTACATCCGTCGCCCGGGCGATGCGGTGAAAACCTTGCTTCCATTTTTCAACCTTGCGGCGGGTCCCTTCGGGCGCAATGGCCAGAATCAAATGGGTTCGCTCACGGAAGTGCGCCACCGTATCCCACGGCATTTGCCGGGGAAACCTTCGATTAACCGGCACTCCTCCCAGTCGGCGCATCAACGGGCCCAGGGGCCAGAAAAACAGGGACTGCTTGCCCACCCAATTGGCCTTGAAGCCCAACGCGCACTCAAAAGCCAGACAATACAAAAGGTCCCAATTGGAAGTATGCGGCACCCCCAGCAGGATCATGTGGGAAAGGTCGGGCAGGTTGCCCCGAACCTTCCAACCCCGGCGTGACAAAAACCACCGTCCCCAGCGCCGCAGCAACGCGCTGTTGTGCCGGGCCACCCGCGGCCCCGGTTCGGGAATCTGCATCCGACACCTCGACTGGAAAACCGTTCCACCGGTATTATGCCTAAAAACCTCTCTCAGGGCACCTCAGGCCCACCTTCAGGTGATTATCAAGCCCAGATGTAATGTGGTGCGGGAGGTCTCAGAAACTCAGTCCCGCCTGCAGGCCGATCAAGCTGTTTTTGAACAGGTCATCAAAAGGCGTGATCACGTAGATGCGGATCTTGAAGTGTTCGTCAAAAAATCCGATATTTGCCTTCAGCGCCACGTCGGTGGACCCGAAGTAATCACCTTCGGAAATCACCATGAACTTGGAAACCCCGGCGCCAAAAAAGAAGCTGTCGCCCAACTTGAGGTTGAGCAGCACGGCCGGTTCCAGCAGGAAGGTTTTGAACTTGAAATTGCGGGTCACCAGGTTGATCTCAGGGCTGAGCATCAGGAAATCGTTCAGGGTGAAGTCCAGGTTGAGACCCAAATGCCACAGGAAATCCTTGAATTTAAAAGAATCATCGGTCATGAGACCAAGGCTGGCAAACAACTGGGCATCCGTTTCCGCCTGAACGGGTTTGGGCGCCAACCCCGCCAGCAGGCAGATGAGCGCGACGGCAATCACGGTTCTTTTCATGTTTCCCTCCGCAGGAGACCGGGTCTACAGACCCCGTCCCCCGATTCTATAGCACCAGCCAGAAGCGAAGTCAACGACGATGGGCGAGATTTATGAACATCAATTTCTGCAACAAACAGCTTTTTGCATGAATTTCGCAAAACCTCGTCTATTGCATTATTTCTGCAATATTTAAATAATTGCAATATTTTTACAATTACTGACATTTTGCACTTTTTATGCAATAATCATATTAAGGACAACCCATGAAGACAGACCGTCATATCCTTATGGCTGATATTATTGACAGCAGAAGAAGTAAAGGATCCGAATTAATCAAAAACTTCAAGCAGTTGGTGTCCTCGGTAAACACTGATGAAGGGGAACATTTGTTATCCCCGTTGACCATAACCATGGGTGACGAATACCAGGGGGTAGCCCATTCGCTACATTCGGCAATCAGGATACTCATTTCAATGGAGGAAAAGATTGTTACAGCTGGGAAACCTTTCAAACTCCGGCACGTAATTTTAGTCGGGGCGGTAGATACCCCGGTCAACACCGATTCCGCCCACGGCATGCTGGGAAATGGGCTGACCAAAGCCAGGGAAACATTGACGTCCTTAAAGCACCGTTCATGGCAAAAACCAGACAATATATTCAAGCACGCACGCATCCGCATCGTTTCCCCGGATAAGGTTACTGAAGCTCGATTGAACCGCCTGTTCCTCGTGTATCAAGGATTGAGCGCCCGCTGGAAAAAAAAGGATCTGAAAGAGGTGACCGCCTTCCTGAAGTACAGGGATTACCGCAAAGTCGCCGAACACCTGAGAAAAGACGAATCTTCCGCCCATCGCCGCGAAAAAAGTCTGATGGTCAACGAGTACCTGGCGATTCGTGAATTGATTCTGTCTGTTGCGGACGAGGCATCGTCATGACCCCTCTATTGTCCTTCCTGGTTGTCTTCTGGATCGGCGAAACGGCGGCATACCTGGTTTTTAGACTAATAATTTACATACTGCAGGGCAATCTCACTTGGACTCCGGACCGGCAATGCCTCAAGGGCATACTGGAGCGGCTGTTTGTTTTCCTGTGCCTCGTCATGGCGATACCCCAAGGCGTTATCGCATTCGCCGCGCTGAAAGTGGGCTCCCGGTTCACCAAGGACGCCCGGGAAATTACGGCGGATTACTTCTTCATCGGCAACATCGTTTCTTTACTTTTTGCCGTGGGTTACTACCTGATCTGGAAACAATAAATCGACCCTCTACCTCTCCCGGTTGGATCCGGCTCCCTCTACGACTTTGCCGACATAGCCTGCTCCTACCTGGAAACCACCGACAAAGACGCAACCCGTCTCTATACCCTTTCTCTTACCAATACGAACCGACTCAATGGCACCCAGGACAGTTGAATTTCCAGGCGGGGGTCGGGTATGATAAAGGGGCGGGAGGTTCCATGCGGGCCTTTCGGAAAGAGGAGGCGATATGACGGCGAAGCGGATGGTGGTGATCATGGTGGCGGTGTTGTTGTTTGTGTCGCTGGCATGGGGTCTGCAGGCGGAGGTAAAGGCGGACAAACAGCCCCTGACCGCGGAAACGCTGTGGAAAATCCAGCGCCTGGGCGCCCCGGACATCTCCCCGGACGGCAAACGGGCGGTGGTGCCGGTTACCACTTATGATGCGAAAAACGGCGAAGCGTCCACCGACCTGTGGCTGGTGCCCACCACGCCGGGAAAAGCCACGCCCCTGACCACGCACGCGGCAAGCGACAGTTCTCCCACATGGAGTCCCGATGGCAAATGGATCGCCTTTGAATCCAAACGGGGCGATGACGAGGCCACCCAGGTCTACGTGATATCCACGTCCGGGGGCGAAGCCCGGCGCCTGACCAATCTTCCCACCGGCGCGTTCGCGGCCCGCTGGTTTCCCGATTCACGGCGCCTGGCCTTTATCAGCCGCGTGTGGACGGACCTGGACAACTGGGATGCCATGGCCGAACGCATCAAGGAGCACAAGGAGTCAAAGGTATCGGCCAAAACCTGGGACACGGTGCCCATCTCTTACTGGGATCACTGGCTGGACGACCGCCAGGCCCACATCTACACCATCGCCCTGGAAGGCGGCGACCCCGCGCCCGTGACCCTGGAAACGGGATACCAGCTCTCCCGTTCGGGCCCTGGAAAGGGATCCTACGACATCTCCCCGGACGGCGAAGAGATCGCCTTCGCCGCCGACATCGACACAACCGGCGTGGAATCCAACTACGACATCTTTGCCGTGCCGGCGAAGGGCGGTGACGCCACAAACATCACTACCGACAACCCGGCCTCAGACACCGGCCCCCAATACAGCCCGGACGGCAAGTGGCTCGCCTTCCGGCGCCAACTTGTGCGCGGATTTTACGGCGACACACTCCGCCTGGTATTGCACGACCGCGAAACGGGCGTCAACAAAATGGTCACCAACAACTGGGACCGCTCCGTGGGTACCCTGGCCTGGTCGCCCGACGGCAAGCGGGCCTATGCTTCGATTGACGACGCGGGCCACCATCGCGTCTACCGCGTTGACCTGCCGAACGGAGAATCCACGCCGCTCACACGGGAACATTCTTTCGATTCATTGGCTCTGGATGCAAAAGGGCGCGTACTGATTGCCCTGCGCCAGGGGTTTTCCGAACCCCCCACCCTGGTGCGCATCGACACGCGCAAGGGCACGCCGCTCAAGCTGTCCGGTTTCAACGACGAGGTGCTGAAAACCGTCGATTGGGGACGGTACGAGAGCGTCACGTACAAAGGCGCAAACAATCAAGAGATCCAGATGTGGGTAATCTACCCGCCCGGGTTTGATCCCGCGAAAAAGTGGCCCCTTTACCTGTTACTCCACGGCGGTCCGCACAACGGCATATATGACAGTTTCCACTGGCGCTGGAACGCCCAGGTCTTTTCCGGCTGGGGTTATGTCACGGCCTGGCACAACTTCCACGGCTCTTCCGGATTCGGCCAGGCATTCGCCGATTCCATCAACCCCGACCAGTCGCAACTGCCCTACCAGGACACCATCAAAGCGTCAGAGTACTTCCAGGAAAAAGAATGGATCGACGCGGAGCGCATGGCCGCGGGCGGCGGCTCTTTCGGCGGCTACCTGGCCTCCGTACTGCTGGGCCGGGACCATCCTTTCAAGACCTTGGTGGCCCACGCGGCGGTGTACAACTGGTACACCCAATACGCGGCCGATTACGGCGCGGAGAAGCGGCGTTTCGGCGCGTTCTGGCAAAAGAAGGCCACCCATTTCAAGACATCTTCCCCCCACTTCGGAGCCGCGAATTTCAACACCCCCACCCTGGTGATCCACGGCCTGCTGGACCGGCGCGTACCGCTGAATCACGGCATCGAGCTCTTCCACACCCTGCAGAACCGCGGCGTGCGTTCGCGGTTCATCTACTACCCCGACGAGAACCACTGGGTACTCAAGCTGCACAACTCCCTGCACTGGTACCACGCCAAGAAAGAGTGGCTGCAAGAGTTCATCGGTACCGGGCCCAACTAACTCGATAAAAAAAAGGCCGGGCGCCATGCGCCCGGCCCGCTTTTCTTTCGAATCAATTTCGGTATTGGCCGACGCCGCCATTGCAGCAGATCGTTGCGAGAAATGCGGGCCAGCCTGCAGTTCTCACAGGGATTATCGCGAAGCAGGCTAAGGGCACCAATGGTTGCGCAATGCCGTCATCTGCCTGGTGATGGTGTTCAGAGATTGCTTATGGGATGGCTTGATTGCAGCCAGGAGGCCGAACATGACACGACGCAAGCCAAGTCCAAAGTAAATGGTCGCGCGGGTGATCCGCATCTTTATTGGACCAAAACCCCGGGATTCCAGGTATTGATGCAACGAATGAAAATAGTACTCCAGGTTGCGTTCATGGTGGCGGCGGTGGTGGCGGATTCGGTACCCGGGATGGTAAACCAAGCGCCCCCACTGGCTTAATTTTTCACTGACGACCAGGTCTTCAAAGTACATGAAGTACTCCGGGGGAAACAATGCGTCATCGCCGATCATGCGGCTTCGCGTCAGCATCGCGGTTCCTGAAATCCAATCCAAGTCCACGACTTTTTTGCCGTGCGCAAAACGGGCCTGGTTCAGGTTGATCCCCAAATGCCCCAGAAAGGGCAGGCGGTTGAGAAAAAAGAAGTGCGCAAAAATCTGGAACCAGGTGAATTTCCGCCCCCCCACACCGATCTGAAAGCTGCCATCGCTCTCGACCAGCACCGGCGTCAGGGCGGCTACATCCGGGTGGAGATCCATAAATTCAACCAGGCTTGAGAATCCCGACTCTTCCAGTTCGGTATCGTTGTTGAGAAAAAAGACGTAATCTCCATTCCAGTTGTTTTCGTGCATATAAGCCAGGGCCTTGTTGTTGCCGACACCGTACCCGGCATTGACGGCGCTTCTTAGCAGGCGGACCCAGGGATAACGGGTTTCAATCTGCGCATCGCTGCCGTCAGTGGAGGCATTATCCACCACGACACAGGCAAAATCCAAACCCCGCAATCCCGCCTGAAGGGAATCAAGGCATCGGGTCAACTTCTCTCCCCCGTTCCAGTTGACCACGATAACCACGAGCTTCATTTTCTTTAAAACAAATCTTTGAGCCGGGTCCGCCACAAAAGACCGCTGTGCACAAACAACCATACTGGAATCAGTATCCCTTCATCATGGAGAAGGGGGTGCGGGTCAAGATAAACAGATCCAACCAGAAATCCCAATTGCGGATATAATACTCATCGATTAGAATGCGATGCTCAAAATCAACTTCATTACGACCCAGGATCTGCCACAAGCCGGTCAAACCGGGTTTGGCATAAGCCAGAATTTCCATCTCGGTCCCATTGTTGATGATCTCGTCTTTAAGGTATGGGCGGGGGCCACACACCGACATCTCCCCCTTGAGAATATTGAGAATCTGAGGCAGCTCGTCAAAACTAAATTTTCGCAGAATTCTGCCGAATGGTGTGACCCGGGGGTCACCTTTTTTGAACTTGCGGTAACGATCCCATTCTGCTTGCTTCAGCGGGTTGGCTTTCAGGAATTGTTCCAAAATTTCAGCGGAATCATCGTACATGCTCCTGAACTTCAACATCTTGAATTTCCGGCCACGATACCCCACACGTTCCTGGACATAAAAAACTTTCCCGCGGTTGAAAACCAATAAGGCCAGAACCACCAAAACAAACAATGGCAAAAACAATACCCCGAGCGCCAAACTTACAAAAAAGTCAAAAACCCTTTTAATAACACGATTGTACGGCTTCAAGAGATTGCGTTTGACCACAAAGAAATTAAAGGGCAAGTTGGATTCAACAAGCAGAATGTACCTCATGAGCTGCGAAAAACCACCGAAAATCTTGATGGTCTCAAAATTGAACTCTATCTTTTTAACTATTCCCTCAAGATCACGAATCCGGATCTTCTCGAACGAAAACAGCAAATCAGCGGATAGGCCTGGCGAATATTGCTCGAGAATTTTCTTGACTTCATTTAAATTCTTTGCCTCATGAAACTGAGCCCGGTAACCCAGGATTGGATCACCCAGAATGACTTTCAGATTTTGGGGATAACAATCACCAATGATCAGCACTTCCTTCTGCCAAATCCGCAATCTGTACAGCAATGCTTTCAAGTGTTTGCGGTATAACGGAAACACAAACATAATCAGCACGAAAAACAAGAACGAAAGCACTCGCGAATAAACGTCACTCAATTTCAAAGCAAAAACAAAAAACCCCCAAAAGAGGATCAGAATCAACGCTGACTTGATGATCTTTTTGTACTCGTCAAAAAAACTGGAGCGTGAGAAATACAAGGATTGGGTCAGGAAAACAAACAGGCTGAAACCGACCAACGGCAGGTAGTGCTGATTGAAATAGTGAAACGGAATCGTGCCGGTCGACTCCAGGATCCCGATCCGAAGCAGCCCGTCGCGAACAATCCAGGAACAAAGCAGCAAAAAATACAAAAACAAGGCGTCCGCAAGAAAAAGGATAGAAAAAATGCCGGTTTTTTTCAGGTAATACTTATGCATATCGAATCAATACAAATGGTAGGGTAAAAACATTCCCGTAGCCAACAGTCCTTGTTTCCATCATCTCTTGCACACCCCGTACAGAGCCAGAATGCCGAAAAAAAACCATAACACAAGTAACAGCACTATAGCATAGCCCGGTAGAACATGAAACCGCTGCAGAAACGTACGCAGACCTGCCAACAGCCGCGAACGGTAATAAGCGCGAAATGCCAGGTCGCCTGATTGAAGAGATTGGTTGATAAACAGTCTTCCCCTTGAATAGCGATCATTGTGGGTTATCCAGACACTAAGCTTGTCTTTTTCGTCTGCCGGGAGAAACTGAAGAATCAAGCGGTAGTTCCCTGCCGGCAGCCGAGGTGAAACCGGAAAAGAAGTCATCCAGTTGTTGCGAATGCGATTGCCGGGGATTTCCTTTTCGAACACAATCGATGTTGATTTGCGGATGCGCAAGCGCAGGGTGCCCCGCGGGGTGTTGTCGTAAGTGCCAAAGCGGATATCCAGGCGGCTCAACGGACCGTTGACGCTGAATTCCTGTACAATTGTTTTGTCAGGCGTCATGATCGGCGAGGGGACCTGGTTCATATAAAAACCGGTATCCAGCACATCATAGTACTTGGGGAAAAACAGCAAACCCGCAAACAATGCCAATAAGACCCCATAGAGCCATTTGTTGCCCAACCTGGCCATCAGATCGCGCACACGCTTCAAAACAACCTCCACTTTGATTTTTGGCATTATAAATGCGGGTGATACCCGGTTTTCATCACAACCCCTGGTAAGGAGAGGAAAAAGACAGATAGAACAGGGGAATCACCTGGCCCAAAATGAGATAGAGATTCGCCAGGATGTTGAAGACCATGAACGCCTTGAAAAAGATTTCCCTCTTCTGAAAGGCCCGCCTATCAAGCGCGCGCAGACCGGTTACCAAGATGTAAAAAAACAAAATGGACAGGGGGAAAAAGTAACGTCCCTGCGCCAGCACGCCCCTCTCGCCGTAGTACTGCCATGTGGCCGCAAATTGCCCCCCGATCACCAGGGCAATGAAAATGAATTCATCAAGCTTATGGTTTTCGCGCCGGTCCCGGAACCATCCCCAGGCAGCGGCGGCGCAAAACAAAAAAAACACAACGTACCATAGGCTGCCGATCTCAAAAACCATCCAGCCGATGGTGGCAAAAAAGCTCTTAAAGATCACCAGGCCAAAAGGAAACAGCCCGAAAGTGAGGTCGGATTGACACATGGGTTCATACAGGCGATTGATGCCGGAAAAAAGATATTGGTATAATGCAAACATCTTTCCCGGCAGTAGGTAGTTCACCCAGGAAAAGACCACGAAAACCAGGCTGACAACCAACCCGAAGTGCACAAAACGCCTGCGATTGAAGCGGCCCAGGACAACGCCCAGGGCAAGGAACAGGAAAAACAGCCAGCCCCCTTTCTTGGAAAACAGCGAACCGAACAATCCCAGCAGCAAAAGCACCAACCATGCCCAGGAAAACCGATCTTTCAGATGGAACAATGCCGGGAAAAAAAGCGTGCCGAACAAAACGGCGAGTATATCGTAGTTGACCGCTGTGCCTGCCACCAGCAATTGCGGAATCATCAGCAGCGGCCAGAGCGTCCATTCCTCTACCCCTTCAAGCCGGCCACGCAGAAAAGAATAAATCAAAGACAGGGTCAACAGGCTGAAGAGCAACGACAAGAAGCGGGCCAGGAAAAACAGGCGGTGCAGGTCCAACCATTTGAACGGTCGCAAAAGCAAAGCATAAGCCGTATGAAAAAAGCTCGAACCGCGCCCAACCGCCCCGAAACTGCCCATGACATCGTTGATAAACGCAATCTCGTGAAAACCCGCGGGTGGACGGTCGGGCTGACCGATGCCCACGTACACAAACCATTTTGTTTCCCACAGAAAGTAAAGCAACTCCTTTTCAAGCCTTACAAATTCCTCCTGGGGATAAAGGTTGGTGAGGATGCCGGCAAAGTGCTGCACCTCATCGGGATTTTGAAATGGGGGAATCAGGATCATGTAGAGAACCATGGTCAGCACCAGGAGTGCCGGCGGTACGAACGCAAAGAACCGGCGCTTGCACATCATCCGGAGTCCTCCTCCTGAGTCATCGCCGCCACCCAGAACACCCAATTCAGGTTATGAAATGACTCTTCCGTAACCTTCATGACCTTCAATTCATCAACACGCAGATCTCCTGGGCTCGTGATGCGGACCAGCGGCCGCAAAACGGCCTCATCGTCGTCTTGAGGCTGCACAGAGACCAGAATCACAGCGGTAAACCATTTGTTTGCCGTAACAGGCAACTTGAAAGTCGGCAACCCGCGTTTCACCCAGAACAGGGGGGCCGGGTCGTCAACCCCGGTCTGATACGTAAGCATTACTGCGTACACACCGGCACGGGCTTTGATATTCTCCCGGACATAAATCCCCCCCCAGCTTGAGCTCTCACCCGCCTGACGTTGACTGAAAAACCCCAGGATGCGGAACGCGGAACCGTCCCGATCACCAAAAAAAGATCCCCGGGAATAGGGCTTGCGGTTTGAGCGCATGATCCAAAAGGTGTTTTCCTGCCAACTTTCGTTGGCAAAGTCCTCAAAAAACAGCGTTTCCAGGTCGATCCCCTCCAATTGTTCTTTCCATGCTTCCCCTAAACAGGCCGCGGCAGGAGATACTTGTTGATGCACGATCCGGGAAGTGTGGCGCCGGCTTTCTGCTGCCGTATCTTCCGGCAGATGGGACAATGCCTCTCGGATCCATGCCAATCGTTGCTGGTTGCCACGGATTCCTGCCTGGATTCTTTCTTTAAGTTGTTCGCGCTGATCCGCCTCCATTTTGCGCAGTTCCACACGTATCTTTCCGGCCTGCTCCACCGCCTGGGCCAATTTGGGGTAGCCCATTTTATAGAACTCCTTCATCTCGCGGATGCTTTTCTGAAGTTCAGCATATCTTCGGGCGAGGGCACGGTATTGCCCGTCTTTTTGCAACTGGGTCTGCACCTGAGCCTCAACCCCCGTTTCATTTTCGAGCAGATCACTTAACTCGCGGGACAACGATTCCCGTTCACTCCCGAAATAGGCGCCAACCAGGCTGGGGAAAGAAAGTCTTTCAGGTGGTCCCTCTGGTTGTGAGAACGCCCCGTCCGCAACCCCAAGTGACCGCAATTCCTGCATCAGCGAACGGTTCCCCCGCCAGTAGAGAAAACGCATGAGCCGCTTCAGCCACGGCTCGGACAACTCATCGCGCTCGGCATAGGACCGGATCACTTGGCTGGACAATTCATTGATCTGTTGATCTTCAAGGCAAAGGAATGAAACCGGATCAAGGTTCTCAACCACGGCATCCGCTTTGCCCCTGCCGGGATAGAGGCCGTTCAAGTAGATGTTGTCGGGAAATTCGTCCAGCAATCTGTCCAGGTCGTCCTTTGGAATCGGCTCACCGCTTTGTGCCTGTTGGCGCAGCATGCCGTATCCGTAGGAGTTCAGCATGACAGCCAGGTTGTCCTCGCCGGTCATGCGGGGATTGGCAAAAAGATTACTAAAATGCTGGGTCGATTGGGTCACATCCTTCTCTAAAAAATGAAAATAACTCCCCAAAGCATAATGATAGGTGAATCGGATCTGAGGCAGGCTCAGCAAGACCAACAAGAGGCCGGCAGCAACCGCGAGAGGAACTGTTAACTTGCCAAATTTCATGCGTTATATCACTTGACCTCTAGCCCCGTATTTCTCACATTCTCACCCGGCGATTGTTATCCCCATCACCTTGAAATCCGTTGCCATTGTAGCATACCGGCTTCCACTCTGTCAGGTGGATTCATTCCAAGAGCAGGCAAAAATGTCACTCAAGATATAAGGTTGAAGGTAAGGCTCAGGTTGAGAAAATCACCCAAGCATCCAGCACCCTTCGCCATCAACCGGTAGAAGGTAGAAAGTAGGGCAGGCGTTCCCTTGCCACAGGCCAATCGCCTCTAACCGTGCCCCTTCTACTTTCTACGTTCTACATTCTACAGGGCGGCCATGGGGGCCGCCCCGTGCCCCTCGCCTACCTTACCGCAATTCTTATCCGTTTCACCAGCTTGTGGTTGTTGTCGATAAACACCAAATCGTAGGCGCCGTAGAACCCGGGACCGGGGCGCCAGTAGAATGTGGCGTTTTGCGTGTCCAGCGTCGAACCGATGGGCAACCGCCGCAGCTCATCTCCCACCTGCAGGTAACCACTGAAGCGGGCGTCAGGCCGCTGGTCGGGGTTCAGGTCAACGGTTACGCCTTCCATCACCCGGGTGGAAAGTACAACCTGGTTGAATTCACCGGACGCGCACACCAGGCGACCGCCGTCCATGCGTGAGTGGTCCTCCACCTTGACCGCCGACAGGTCCGGCAACATCATTTTTAACTGCTCCATGGTGGGAATTGTGCCCATTCCCTGAACGGTGTTGGCGGTTGATGTCGATCCCGGAGCCGCCGTGTTCACAATTGAAAAGAAGCGCGAACCGATGCCATCCGTATTTCCGTCATTATCGGTCACGCTCCAGGCGATGTTGTGAACACCGTTGGCATAGGCCGTGGTATCCAATACGTAAAATCCCACTGCGCCGTTCGAGTTGGCATATCCCGGAAACAGGGTGGCAATATCTTCACGATAGTGGTTGTAGTTCACGTGACCTGCCAGCGGTACGCTGTTGAGCCACACCGTAATGGTTGAACCGTCCGTGGGAATCATGTTCGGCTGCGGCGTCAACGCCCAGCCGAAGTTTACATATGAATTGCCCGATGTCACTCCGCCCTGGGCCGGCGTATCGATCGTGCCGAACGGTTTCACCGCGCTTGCGTTGTCTGCAACAATCCACTTGGAACCGATTTCAGCGGTTCGGCCTTCCTTGTCGGTGGCAATGGCACGAAGCACAAACGTGCCGTTGCCGCTGTTGGGCAAAAAGTTGGTCAAGAGCATGTAGCCCCAGCCGGCCCGGTAGTTCAGGGGATAACCGGGATAAGCGGTTTCCACGTCGGGACGCGCCCCCTCGACAAAAACCGCATCGCCGACATAGACATACCCGTTGGCATGAACCGGTTCGCCGCTGATCGGATCCCGCCAGATCTGGACCTGTTCCACTTCAATCTCGTCAAGGGCCCAGCCTGAAACGGGGATGTTGCCGTAAACAACAGCGCCCTGATCGGGAATATCCATGGTGCCCCAAGGGCCGATCGTACTTGACATATCCGCATAAACAGTTGTATTCACAGTAATTACCAGGGGCGAATTCGTTGCCTCGTCCGCGGCGATGCGCACATAACCCAGATGGTTGCCGACACTCAATCCGGCTGGATTGATACTGATCTCCACGACTCCCGAATTCGTGCCTGATCCCGGAGTTACACCGACCCAATCATTCAAAGAGGTGGCCGTCCAGCTCATGGTTCCGCTGCCGATATTGTCAATCAGGATTCTTTGCGGCTTTGTGTGAACGAACCCCTGGATCGCGCCGAAATAGAGCAGATCGCGATTCAAAGCCAGGATCGCTTCCCCAACAGCAGCGTGTTCAACCACGATCGGCCAGGGCGCATAGGTGCGGTTGCTGTTCATGCCGTCTGAGTAGACGGCGTAAATATGGACCTCGCCCTCGGGCAATGCGGAAGTGTTCCAGGTGTATTCTCCGGAATTGGGGTCCAGACCGGAAACGATCTCTACGCCGTCAAACCCGGAATGATCCGTATCGTAATAGAAAGCCAGAGTGGCGGATGTGGAGAGATTGTCCGCATAACTCCAGCGGATGGTATAGGTGGCATCCGCGCGTTCGAAAGCCGCCAGTTTGACACTCTGGATATAAAAATCCTTGGGATCTGAAAACTCGTGTGGGTCGATGCGGAAACGGCCGATCAGCCCGTTCCATCCGGAGTGAGAGGGACTTCCGGCCCCTTCTTCCAGGGGCAGTGTTTTCATGTCCGCAATGATGGCGTTGATTACCGGGGTCGGGTTTTTATGCCGGACAACAATATCTTTCGATACATTGGATTCGCTTTCGCCCAGCAGGCGCCACACCACGCGAGCGACAGAACCTCCTACCAGGTCCCAGTTCCCGGGCAACCCCATCTTTAGCACCAGGATGCGATATTTGTCACTTTCAATGGGTGTATCCGTTCCCCGAAAATTTTCGTGCAACAAAAACACCATGGGATCCCCCACAGCGGGTGACGTTGACGCCACGCTGGTTCCCTTCAGAACCCGGACACTCCCCAGGGAATTGCCCTCAAGGTCTTCCGCGCTCACATTCTGGATTCCCAAGTTGGTAATGTACTCGGTGGTATCGATATCGTTCAGCGAATCCATATCCCAACCATCCCCCAATTTCACTTCGGCGAAATCTTCTCCGCCTTCAGCACCCGGGGAAATAAAGCTCAACACCGGTATGTCGTTCACCTGGAAATACCCGCTTGAATAAGCCAAAGTGCTGCTGCCGTGTTCCGCCACCCCGACGTAGTAAATGGTTTCCGGTGACAGCGCCCCGACATAGAGGTTGTAGGAATTTCCGCTGATATTGCAGGCCACCATCCCCAGGCAGCCGTTTGCGGCATTCTGGTCGTTGTCCAGATAGATGTCTACGTTACCAGCCGCTCCGGTCCACTGCACACTGCGATACAGTGACGGCTCTTCCTTGACCAGCTTGATCCAGTCGATATCCATGTCCACCTGGCTGTTTCCCGGATCCAGGCGAAATGCCGTCACCGTACCGTTCCAGGGTTCGGGGGGATTGCCGTATGCCTCCCCGCCGGCACCCAGCGCGACCAGATCGATCAGATAATACCGCCAGCCGGCATCAGTGGAAAAACCATTGGACCAGGTGAAATTGTCGTAAATGGTCCCTTTACTCCAGAAGAACTGGCCGATGCTGTCAGCGCTTAACTTCATGCGCATCGCCAGCTTGGTGTAGGTATCCGCATCGATGGGAAACCCGGCTCCGGTCCGGCCCAGGTTACAGGTGCCCGGCATCGGTGTTTCCAGTATGTAGATATTGGGATCAGCTGATGTGGCTTTGGCAGAAAAAACCGAACTCGAGAAACTGATATCGGATAGATTGGACCTGGATCCGGATACCTGGTCAAAAACAAACCAACTGAAATCCGTACGCGCGTTCATGTCCCACGGGTCCTGAATCGTCTCCGCCGAATATTCCAACGCCGAACGAACCACCTCAACTGCAGCCGGAGAAGTCACCGAGATCTGCGCGAATGCCGATCCCGCTGCAAACAAAAGCATGATAATCAGTGTCGATTGTTTCATCTATTTTCTCATCCAAGACAAATTCAGACTCTGATCCTGTAAATAAGACCATAGTAGTTTAGTATAGATTGCGGAAACATTCAACCGGACGCTGTCCAAGCCAAAGTATAATTGGATCACCTGGACCCAAATATACTAGCCTGTATTTCTCACAAGGATTGTCGCGAAATGGCGCAGATGGTTGTAGTGATAAGGCATGCGACCGGAATTCTGCGAAGGCATAGCAGCGCTATGGCTGAGAAGAATGACCGAGCATAACACAGTCAATGCGGCCATATCCGCCATTGCAGCAGATCGTTGTGAGAAATGCAGGCTAAACATGGGCTTTGATCGTGCCGTGAAGGGAGTTGAACTCTTTGTCCACGCTGGCCAGGTTGAATGTCGAGACTTCCTCGACATGCGAAAATCCGGCCGCCAGTGCCATCTCTTTCAGACAGCACATGTTGGGGATCCAGAACGCCTCTGAATCCACTCTGCCGATGAAGCGGGCCACCGCTTGATCCGTGGGTTCGTCGTTGTGGATTACAGTAGACAGGATTGCCATTTCACGAGTAACACCGCGCAATGCGTAAAGGGCACGTAAAGGGTCGGTGAGGTGAACCAGCAAACTGCCGCAGAACGTAATGTCAAATATACCTGTTTTGTGTGGATCCAGGTCGTAAATATTGCCGGATCTCTGCTCCACCCCGGATTGCTTTACTTGAATGGCGAAAGCCAGCGCTTCATTCAGGTATTCTCTGCGGATTTCATTCATGTTGTCAGCCATGAAGCGTTCCCTAAGAAACGGACTGACGTCATGATCCGTCCACTTCTCCAGTTCCAGCGTTACCACGCGGGCGGCCTTGCGCCTCTCAAACTCAAAAGCGAAAAAGCCATGTGCCGGACCCACGTCCAGCACGGTTTTTCCGGATAGATCTTCAGGAATGCCGTAATGGTGCAGCAATGGCCTGTGATCGTATTGACCCGGTGTCACCACACCCGGCGCCAATTCAACGGTGTGGTACCAGAGCATCCGCTCCATTCTGTGGATGACTTCATCTTTTGTCATGGCTCTATCTCCAGACTCACAATACCATCTCCACAGACTGCAGGCACTTGCCATTAACAGTCATGGCTCAGAATAGCGGTTAACGGATTGCCGGAAGAACACGCCGCCAACTCCCGGACCATCCGCCCTCAGGGGCACGCCGGCCGCTGAAAATCCAATACCCGTAAACTGAATCAGAAGGTTTTAGAAAAGTTTCCCGTGGAGCGGGAGATATGGCCGCCATCAACAAACGCGAGCGCCGGTTTTCACTAGAAGCAAAGCGGCGGCACTCCGTGCGGTTGGCGAAAACCAGCACCCGGACCTGGCTAAAATTCCGACTCAGCAGAGTGATGTCCTGCTCCAGCCAGGGCTGCCAATCCGGCCGCGGCGGAACCCCGTTGCGGAAATAGAGGAATCGCATCAAGCGTGTACCGCGGTCCATCCGCCAGCGGCCGGCCTCCAGGATGCCGTACCTTCGGCTGATGTACCGGTCCCGATGGAAGGGTTCATGGAGCCACATGCTTAATTCCCCCCGGGAATCAAATATCGCCAATACCCCGCCCCAAACGCGCTCGCCGCGCAGAATCAGATCGGTATCCCAATGATTCATTGCCCGTTGCACACGGGAGTGATACAGCCCGACGATATGGACACGTCTTGACCCTGCGGCTTCTTTTGCCGCCAAACGAAACAATCGCGCCTTGACTTCACGTGCTGATGCAGTTTTTGAAATGCGCACAACCCGGTACGCGTCAGGGGAATCCGTGCGGTTCAATTGACGGAGATTCGTCCCCGTGCAGCCGTTCCCGACAACGATCAGGACCACCAAAAGGATGCATGCTGATCCAATCGCCCCAGGCTGGGGAATTGCCGGCTGCGACTTTCCAGGAAATTTCATGAAGGTTTCGCAATTACCTTGAAAGTACCCGGGGATTCACCGTCCACAACCTCGGCCTCTATACCTCGACGCGCCATGGCTTCCCGCAAGGCCTGCTTGGAACGCGCAAACGCATACCCCTTGGCATCCACCACCTGGGCGGCGGAACCGGGAATCATGCGCCAATGGTAAAGTACTCTGGGAATGTAGCGGATGCGATCTGTCCGCTCTGTAATCCGCAACAGCAGGTCGTAGTCTTGGCTGCCTTCAAATCCTTTGCGAAATCCCTCCACCTGATCCACCAACGCCTTGCGGCACACCACCAGGTGACAAAGATAATTGTAGGTCAAAAACAAATCCGGTGACCAGCCGGGCTTGCGTACCACATCACGCCTTTGGCCGTCCATGGTCAGCTTGTCTTCGTCTGAAAAGATCAGGTCTGTTTGCGGGTGTTTGTTGATCACACGCGCCGCTTTGTATAGCGCCAGGGGATGAAGCTCATCATCGTGATCCAGAAACGCCAAATACTCTCCTGAAGCCAGGCTCAAAGCAGCGTTGGATGCCCCGGAAATGCCCTGGTTCTGTTCCAGATACATCACGCGAATCCGCGGCTCATTTTCACGCAGTCTTTCCAGGGTGGCCCGGACCCGGGGATCCGTAGACCCGTCATCCGCCATGCACAATTCCCAATGGGGATACACCTGACGTTCAACAGATTTAACCGCTTTTTCCAGAAGCTCCGGTTCAATGTTGAAAACGGGCATGACCACGCTGATCTTCGGCGACCGCGGAAGATGCCGAATGTTCATCCAAAGCTTGTACCCGCTGCGTTCAAGCGGCTCCCAGGTTCTGATCTTCAGGGTGTAAAAGAGGTTGCGCACCTTCCGCCCCCAACGAACCATTTTACTGTTCAGCATTTTTCCGGTTACCTGCCCGCTCCAAGTCTGGACAGCATTCTCTTTACCCATCTTTTGCCTCTACCCACAGGCACTTTCCCGGCGGTTTTTGCATGTACGGGTTTTCCTTTCCACACCCGGTAAAGGCTCTCGTCCACGAAGTTCAGGGATTCAATGAAATCCTGGGTTACGGTTGCCCCCAGTTCATGCGAAGTGACTTTAAGGATGAAATGCTGTTCCGCCTCCGTGGGCCCAAGATCTTCGCAGTAATTGCGAATATCTTCCAGTTCCATGCCTTTTTCCAGAATACCGTATTTTTTCATTACCTGCTTGGAAATTTCCGCGTGCTCATGCCGGCCGTTGGGTTCCGCCAGGACCACTTTGCCCATCGGTTTCAGGGCGGCAAAGAAACAGGCCATCGCCTTTTTGCGGTCCGGGACATGGTGAAACGCATCGTAGCACAACACGGCATCTACCGCCTGGTCGCGGATGGGCAGAAATTCCACATCACCTACCACCAAATGGGGCCGTTTGGCCCCCATACGTTTGATGCCCACGTCCATATAGGTACGGCAGATGTCGATGCCGATCGGTTCCACCCCGATCTTCATCAACCACTCGGTGGTCCACGCATACCCCACCCCCATATCCAACACCACATGTCCCTTTTGCAGCTCCAACAAGGGCGCCACATTGGCAAAGCGCCGGAGTTGATGCAGCGTGAAGTCCACATCGTAAAAATAGAAGGGGGAATAGTACCCGGGGCCAAAAAAATCCGCACCATCCACCTTTTTGTCGATGTGGATTTCAGAGTTCTTGTAATGAGAGCCTGTATCCTGGATATCGGACAAATCGTTCATAAAAGCTTCTGAACAGGACTGCAAGCGCTGCCGCAGGTCACTGCCGATGCGTGTTTCGTGATCCTGCAGCCACACCAGGTCCCGCCGCCAATCGCGGAGATGGTCCGGCAACAATTCCGGGATGTAGTTTTCCAGGGGATACCAACGGCCACAATCGCCGCAGGCAAGCAGGCCCTGGCGGAACTCATCCTCTTCACCCGGATAAGAAAACTCCGCGTTTACTTTCATTTCAACCAGGTACCGGCTGAATTGAATGGTTTCCTGGTTGGCGGAATGGTTGTCCAGAATCACGTACTTGCCTTTGTGCTCCAGGCCCGGGGCTTCCATCGACATGAACGTCAAACGCCCACTACAGGCCGGACATTTCAGAAAGCGCAGCAAGGATAACCTCATCGCTTGTCTAACCCCGAAAGCAACATCATTTCATGCCTCCCGAAAAATGATTCGTGGACCTTCTCACGAAAAATACCGGCTTTATTCATCAAGCCCCAGATAATAGTAGTAACTCCGGATCACGCCCGCGTTCAGTATCGGGCGGTTTTTCGCATCCGCAAATACCACCAGTGGAGGACTCTTTTGATCAAATTCGATGATGTCTGCTTTCTTCGGCCTGCGGTGCGTCAGGCGGTAGGCAATCAGACCGGGCAGTTGCCCCATCAATTTGGCATAAGCAACCAGATAGCGAAGAAAGGTCAAGCGCCGGTTGCGCATGAACAGCATCAGGTTGCGCCAGTCTTCCTTCAGGTAATTGCGAAAAAAACTGAGCATGATCCTGCCGCTCAGGTTCTTTAGTACAAAACGCTGCCGGCTTTTTACCACCAAGGTGATTTTCCCGCCGGACGGGTAGGTGCCACCGAACGCATGATATATTAGTGCCCTGGGGGCAACCAGCCAGCGCAATCCCCGCATGTGGGCGCGGAAGCTCCAGTCCACATCATCGTAGAATTGAAAATTCTCATCCATTTCGCCTACTTTCTCCCAGGCTTCTTTCTTGATTAACACAGCAGCGAAACAGGCTGAAGCCGTGGTTCTCATACCTTCAAACTGACCCACATCCACCACGCCGAAAAAATTGTCCGCGCCCCAACCGTGATTGCGCACCACGTTGCCGATACCGTTGGTAAAACCGGGGGTCTTGTGCAGGCGAATCTGGGGGGTAACCCCAACCACATCTGATGGGTCCACCTCGGCTTCAAAACGCAACAGCAATTGAGCCAGGAAGTTTGCATCCATGACCACATCGTCGTTTAAAATGAGAATCATGTCTCCCGACGTCCGCCGCGCGCCGGCATTAACGGCTCCCGTATAATGCAGGTTGCGTTTGTTTTCAACCACGGTTACCCGCGGGTAGTGCTGGCGGATAAATTCCAATGTGCCGTCACGGGATCCATTATCGCTGACAATCACTTCGTAAGGCTTTACCGTCTGCTCGAACAGGGATTGTAGATTGGCGCCGATAAAACGCATGCTGTTATAGGTCACGATTACGCAACTGACGCGATAGGCACGCGCGAGTTGCCGGGTATTGGCCAAGACCGTTTGCGAATCATTATCAAGGCAAGCGATCCCGGCCGCACAGAGAAGATGCAGGTAATAGCGCAACAGGTGTACGGAAACCAGGGTTCCGCTTTCCTCAAACTTCTTTTGTAGCTCTGCGGCATTGGCCGCAAGCCGATTGAAAATTGTTTTTCCGATTGCATCAGTAAGGATGCGGCCGCCGGTTTCACAATTCTCGAAAAACTGCGCACTGCCTTCATTGACAAGCCGATATTGCGGATTGCACCTCACCACTTCATCCGGCCCGATTAGGCGCTTATCCACAAAAATCTCCCGGTACGTTCTTCTCTCCCCGCGGGCTTCGTAACAAGCCGTTCATTAGGGTCAATACTTTGTTGGCCACGATACGATTCTCAAACTCATTTTCCACTCTGAGTCGAGAATTCCGTGCGTATTTTTGCAGGACTTGCCGGTCCTTGAGCAGTTCAACCACCACACCCCCCACCCCCGCCGGATCGGATGGATTGACCAGGAAGCCGTTCTTGTGATCCGCGATCAACGAACGCGCTACGGAAAAAACGCTGCCGATTATGGGCAGGCCGTATTTCATGGCCTCAATAAACACAATCCCGAACGACTCATGCTCCGAAAGAGACACAAACAAGTCTGAAAGTTGATACAACTTCTCTTTCTGATTGTCGGAAAAATCGTCGAAGAAGTAGACATTCCCATTCGTGTGACGACCCAACCTGCGTGCCGCTTCACGCTTGATCACCGGCGTATACTCCGTGGTGCCGCCGGCAATCACCAAGGCGGTGTCGGGCAGCACATCAAACACATGCTGCATGGCGCGGATCAATTCAACAATCTTTTTATGACCGCCATGCTGCCCGAGGTGCAAGACCACGTTCGTTTCACGAATTCCCATCTGTTTGCGCAGACTTTCTTTATCCGGTGGAGCACCACCATCCTCCAATTCCACACCCGGGGGAATCACGTGAACGCGGTCGCCCGGGATGCCCACCTGGGACATGAAAAAATGCCGTTCCGTTTCAGTTAAAGCGATGACCGCATCCGCTTCACTGAGAATGCGATACAGGAATTTGTTGTGAAAACTGAACGGATCGGCAATGTGAAAACAGGGTACCAACACAAAGGGGACCCGCAATATCTTTGCCGCTTTGCGTGCATAGTGGACGTTCCACGTAGGAAAGGGAATGCCGACGACCAGGTCCGGCTTTTCATCCAGTATTGGTTGCAGATAGTGGCGGCTGCGCGGGCCGAAGCGCATGATGCGGATGCGATGGCTGAAAGGGAATTTGACGCGGTTGGACAAAGCGGCCAGTCCGTTTAAGCCCAGTCTGAAACGGCGGGAGAACGGCACCCGTTTGATATCAACGCCTGAAATAATCTCCTGCTCCGGTGTAATTCGCCGCTTGTCCGAGAGAAAAAACGCCTCGGTGGAATGGGCGCAGGAGGTGACCACCGAGACCGTATAGCCCTCACGCACGCAGGTTTCCGCCATGCTTTTGGCCAGGGTTTCCGCTCCGCCCGTGGCCGGGTGATACAGGTGAGTGGCAAACACGATCTTGCCCCGGACATGAAGGTGATGGTATTTGCGGTAAGCGTTCAGGGTATACCCCAAGATCACTTGCCTGAAATGGACAACATCCGATTCGTCCAGGTGAACGGCCTGGGCAAAGCAGGTGCGACGGACAAAGGTGTTGACCATGGTCAAGCATCGCGTATCCGTTCTGTTCAGACCGTCCGGACCTTCCAGGGAAAGCTCAATGTAATCAGCCGGTTCCGCGGAGTTGAGCATCCGGTAAAACTGGTTTATAGACTCGGTATAGGTGACATTGTCTTCCGAGATCGTGTAGTAGTAGTCCGCGTTGGAGATGGCCAGAATCTTTTGCACCAGCTTTTCTTCCGGATGAATCGGCAAAAACCGCGCCTGGGGGTAGCGCGATTCCAGATCGACCATATCTTTCCCGGCCGGATAGATAACAACCACCTCAAATTCCTGTTCAACCAATTTCTGGGTCACAATATGGTCCAGGGAGATGCACACATCAGAGACGGCCAGCTCCCCCCTGTAGAGGACCACGGCGCAGATCTTTTCCCTGGGACCATATCGGGACAGCAAGTGGTTGTATCCTTTCAGCACCGCCGGCATTGAGCCGGATAAGTCGGTAGTGGAACCTAGGCTTTTCATTTCCGCCACAAACGCATCAAACAAACGTGTTGCCCGAGCTGTATCCGGTTCCGATTCTCCTTTGGAGGCGAAAACAAAGGTGCGGTAAAAAGGGCCTTGATCCACGTTGGCGGCATAGAAATGGCTGAAGAAATGGGTTTCCAATTGAGTCAACTTGTCACGATCCCGCAATCCGTAAAAATAGTAGCGGAAAAAGAAATAGTGCAGGAAATTGCTGAGAGAACCCATTTCTCTCTTCCAGACATCATTGCCGGTCAGGGCCCGCAACTTGTTGCAGGTACCATCGAGGTTTGGCAGGCCGTTGTGGACATGTTGTCGGAATTCGACAAACTCCTGTTTAAACATGCGGCGACTGGCGTCAAGCAGTGATTGGTCGACTTGTGCATTCAGTGGAGAATCAAAGGGAAATGCAATCAATACGGCTTGCCGGGATACCCGCACCATTTCAGCCAGGAAACCGGAGCGATCTCCGGGCGCGATGTGTTCCAATGTGTCCATGGAGATCGCGACATCAAAATGGTTGTCTCTGAACGGAAGTTTTCTGCCGTCTCCCACCACATAACCGGGTTGATAAACAGAATCTTTGATATCCAACACAACGCTGTCGGGAAAAAGGAAACGCAGCGGTGATACGGGCTCCTTCCGGCGGTTAAGTAGCATGCCGCCCACATCCAGGATACATGGCCTTTTTCCAGCGAAAAATGATTCCAGAAAGTAAAGGCAAAACAGATAGCGCTCCAACAAATCAAATTCAGTCAGTCCGGAGTGAAAAAATCTGTCCAGTAGAGATTTCAACATGGATCAAGAGCCGCGGCAGCCGGCAGGTCCTCCCCCGCCAATGAAACTCAACCGCATGCCCCCTCCCCGATTCGCCACTCGCCGGCCAGATCAAAAAAGCCCATATCCCTCAAGGTGTGTTTGCGCACGGTGAAATGCAGGGCATTGTTGATATGCTCGCAGGCTTCCACCAGGTCGGTGTCGTAAATCGCCAGATCCACATTGAACTCCCCTTCATTAAAAGGCAGTTGGGGGATGACGTAGCTGACTGAACCTTCATCTTGCAGTTGATCACACGCCAACTTGATGTTGGGCCCGCATAGCAGGAAGTCGTTGCTGGATTTGATGGCCAGGCCCAAACAAAAATCCTGTCTCTGGTTCATCTTGTACGTCACGCGGATCTCCATTACGCTGTTCTTGTCGAACACGCGGCTGCGGTTTCCGACAGCATCAAGCAGGCAAAAATCCTTGATTTCAATTTTTTTGTTTCCCCAGCGAGCGGT
>DSBM01000051.1 GCA_011049425.1 Candidatus Aminicenantes bacterium | reverse complement strand
GGTGGTGCCGTCCAACAGGAAGATACGGAATTTGCCCGAACTGATATCCGTTGTGGTCCAGGTGATGGTTTGGGTGCTGCCAACCGCCCAGCTCTCGCCGCCGTTGGGTGCGGTGACGGTAATGGATTGGCCCATCAGCACCAGTGCCGAAATCATAAACAGGATGACAAACAGTTTGTTTTTCATTGTCATTTTCCTCCTTGCCTACACTCGATATATCGAATTTTGAAAAAATATCTCAAACCATCTTGATTTTGAAAGAAGAATTGTCACATAAAAACGCCATACTTGTGACTAATTTTAATTCGCATGCTATTGTATTGCTGACTGGTTGGGAATGTTCCTGTTTCTATGCTGGGCGGGAAGCACAAGGTCGGAATCTTCCCGGCCGGTGATGCGGAGCAGGAGTGCTATGTCAGGCAGCCGCGAGCGCAAGCCCCGAAGAAAGTTGCGTCGGGATGAATCTTTAGGTGGAAAGGACGCTCATCTTCAGAGTCTTTTTGGTGAAGCCCCCATCCCCATCTGGGAAGAAGACTATTCTCAAGTTAAGCGTTATCTGGATAAACTGAAATCAGAGGGCATTGAGGATTTTTCGGCGTATTTCGAAAGTCATCCCGATCAGTTGCCACGCCTGGCACGCATGGTGCGGGTGGTCAACCTGAACCGGGCGGCCAGGCGCAGCGCGGGAATCCCTGACAGCCTGGAACGTCCCGGCCTGGACGCGGTTTTCAGCGAAGAAACCTATCCGGTGTTTTTAGAGCAGATCATGGTGATTCTTAAAGGCGAGACACGTTATTCGGGCGAATCCGTTAACACCGCCGGTGACGGGCGCCGCCGCCATTACATGCTGCAATGGATGGTGGTGCCGGGTTACGAGAAAGACTATTCCCGGGTAACGGTTTCCGCCATAGATATTACGGACGCCAAGGAGATTGAAGCGGCTTTACGGCTATCCGAGTTCAAATTTGCTTCGGCTTTTCGATCCAGCCCGGATGCATTGATTATCAGTTCCCTAACGGATGGGCGTTACATCGATGTCAATGATTCGTTTTTGGGTATCACCGGTTATGAACGCGATGAAGTGATCGGTAATGCGAACTTGGTCAAAAAGATCTGGGAGGATTCCGGGGAGTATCAGAACCTTGTTTCCCATCTGCGCAAGGAAGGGCGGGTAAAGGATTTTCGTGCCCGGTTCAGAACCCGGTCGGGAAATCGTGTGCTGATGTCTCTGTCATGCGAGCCTCTGATGCTGGAAAAAGAACCCTGCCTGCTCTCAATCGCCAGGGACGTGACCCAATTGGAACAAACGCGCCGGGCCCTGATGGATAGTGAAAAAAAATACCGCCGCCTGTTTGAGAGCATCAACGAGGCGATATTCGTTCACCCGCTGGAAAAGAAAGGGTTCGCCCGGTTTACGGAAGTCAACGATGTGGCCTGCAATCGTTATGGCTTCAACCGTGAGGAGTTCCTGCAGTTAACCGCGGCGGATATCAGCGCTCCTCGGGATGTGAAGGCGCGCGGCAGTGAGGCGGGTCGCGGTGAGCTGAAAACGGGTCGGCAAGTGGTTTTTGAGGCGGAACACATGACTCGTTCCGGGAAACGCTTCCCCGTTGAAATATCATCCGGTGTTTTCCGGTTTCACGAAAAAGAGTATGTCCTCTCACTGGTGCGGGACATTACGGAACGGAAGCAAAAAAATGCGGAGATGGAAGAGTGGAATCGGGAACTGGAAGCCCGGGTTTTACGGCGCACCGCCCAATTGGAAGCGGCCAATCGCGACCTGGAATCATTCGCGTATTCCATCTCACACGATCTTCGCGCGCCGCTTCGCCATATTGACGGTTTTGCCCGCCTGCTGCAGTCGTGCCTGGGGGCATTGGCGCCCAAAGAAGCCCATTATTTTGAGCGCATCATCCAGGCTTCCGCGCGCATGCAGGGTATGATCGATGATCTGCTGGAGTTCTCGCGCATCGGGCGCGGCAAAATCCAGCGAGTTTCGGTGGACCTGGATGCCATGGTGACGGAAGTCGCGTCCGCGCTTAAACCGGAAGCGGGACGGCCTGAGGTGGATTGGCGCGTTGATTCGCTGGGAACCGTTAACGGGGATCCCGGACTTTTACACACTGTTTTTGAAAACCTGTTGGGAAATGCATTCAAGTTTACCTGCCGGGAGGATGCGCCTCGCATCGAGGTGTCACGCACAGACAAAGAGGGCAATGCATATATCTGCATAAAGGACAACGGCGTGGGATTTGACCCGGCTTATGCGCACAAGTTGTTTGAAGTGTTTCAACGCCTGCATGACGAGGATGAGTTTGGCGGCGGCGGTATAGGATTGGCCAATGTCAAGCGCATTGTGGAACGGCATGGCGGTGAGATGATGGCGTCCGCGGAAAAGGGCAAAGGCGCCGAATTTACTTTGATTTTGCCCCTGAAAGAAGAAGAATCATGAAAGCATTGCCAAGAATCCTTTTGGTGGAAGACAACAAGGACGATGTGGAGCTGACCGTGACCGCGCTGGCGCAGAACAAGCTGGCCAATGCCGTGGACGTGGTCCGTGACGGGGTCGAGGCCCTGGACTACCTGTTGTGTCGCAATGATTACGCTGCACGCAACCGCAAACTCCCCGCGGTGGTTTTGCTGGATATCAAGATGCCGCGCATGGACGGCATTGAAGTCCTGCGACACATCCGCAATGACTCTCGCTTAAAGACCGTTCCCGTGGTCATGCTCACTTCCTCGGGCATGGAGACCGATATTATCAAGAGTTACGGACTTGGTGCCAACGCATATGTTGTGAAACCGGTTGGGTTTACCGAGTTCGTCACGGCGGTTACACACCTTGGGGTATTCTGGGCATTGTTGAACCGCACGGTGGAGTTTGAATCATGCAAGTAAAGCCATTGCGCATCCTCTTGCTGGAAGATTCGCAAATGGACGCGGAATTGATCCAGGCTGAATTGCAAAAGGAATTGAAAGGCCGGTTTACCCTGGTTCGAGTGGCGGATCGAGAAGCGTTTAAAGAGAAGCTGACCGCTTTTCATCCCGATCTGGTGCTAAGTGACTACCGCTTGCCCGGTTATGACGGGCTGACGGCTTTAAGCGACACTGAAGCCATGGGGCTGGACATTCCATTTATCATCGTCACCGGAACCATGGACGAAGAAACGGCTGCGGAGACAATCAAGTCCGGGGCATGGGATTACGTGGTCAAACAGCGGTTGTACCGCTTGCCGGCCGCGTTGAACCAGGCTTTAAAGATGAAAACGGAACGGGATCAAAAGCGGCGGGCGGAAGAGGAGTTGCGCGAAAGCGAACGTCGTTACCGCGCCATTTTTGAAAATACGGGGTCGGCCACGGTGATCATAGAGGCGGATACCACCATATCATTGGCCAACCAGAAATTTGTGGAATTGAGCGGATATTCCCGTGAAGAAATCGAAGGGCGAATGAGTTGGACGCAATTCGTGGAACCTCAGTGGCTGGAAAGGATGCGGGATTATCACCACAAGCGCCGGCAATCCCGTGATGCCGCGCCACGGCAATACGAGTTTGATTTTCGCGACCGCAGTGGACAGATCCGTCATATTCTGCTGACCGTGGATGTGATTCCCGGAAAGGGAAAGTCATTGGCGTCGCTTCTAGATGTGACGGCAAGACGCGAGTTGGATGAGCGCATTCGCCAGTCGCAGAAGATAGAAGTCGTGGGGCAATTGGCAGGCGGAGTGGCTCACGATTTCAACAACCTGCTGACGGTGATTTCCGGTTACAGCGACATGATCCTGGCTGAAAAGGAGTTGACGCCCGTCATGCGTCAACGGGTGAATCAGATTCGACGCGCCGGTGAACGGGCGCAGAAGTTGACCAATCAACTGTTGGCATTCAGCCGCAAACAGATGGTGCAACCTGAATCCATGGATTTGAACCGGGTGATCCGTGAGTCCATGGGGATGCTGCCCAGTCTGATCGGGGAGGACATAAAGGTGGTGCTGGAATTGGTGGATCCGATTCCGACGATAGTCGCCGATCCTCACCAGATTGAACAGGTTTTGATCAACCTGGTTGTAAACGCCCGCGATGCCATCCGGGAAAAGGGAGCAGCCGTGGAGTTGCGTTGCATACGCATCACCACGGGTCTGGGTGTCATGCTCGGGGAGGCAAATGAAGATTTCCCGGCAGAAACCCCGGGTCCGGCGGTGGTGTGGACAGTGGAGGATACGGGTGTGGGAATGGACAAGTTCACTCAATCCCGCATTTTCGAACCATTCTACACCACCAAGGAGACCGGACAGGGAACCGGACTGGGACTTGCGTCGGTGTTCGGTATCATTCGCCAGAACAACGCGGATATCCGGGTGATCAGCGAACCGGGGAAGGGAAGTGTTTTCCGCGTATTCTGGCCGGTAGAACGGGGCGGTGATTATGCGGTTTTCCGAGACTCTCTTCAAGAATCCTCCGGCGGTCATGAAACCATTCTGTTGGTGGACAGAGATGACGACCTCCGGGCATTTACCCGTGTCGTCTTGGAGCAAGCGGGATATCACGTAACGGAAGCTAGCGATGGAGAGAGTGCAATGGACTTGCTGGCTGATCCTTCTTTCTCTCCCCAAGTGATGATTACAGACCTGGAAATGCCGGGAATCCGGGGGGAAAGGCTGGTGAAAGTTGCGCGCAGAAGCCGCTCCGGCTTACATCTAATCGCCACTGAGGGATTTTATCAAAACCATGAAATGAAAAGGGATGTCAAGGATAGCGGACTACACTTTTTGCAAAAGCCTTATCTAATGACTGATCTCATACGCCTGATCCGACGTCTGTTGGGAAATGACTCAGGGTAATGCAAGGCCGGGTTCATCCATGTCCGGTCAATATGGCCGTTTCATCTCGTCACACAGTTCCGTGGCGGCCGTGCCCAGTACCATGGTATCCACACCCGCGGCCACCAAAGTAAATCCCTGTTGAATAAACGGTCGAACCGCGGCAGCGTTGATACCGAAAACCCCCGTGGCTTTTCCCGCATCCCGGCATGCGGCAAAGATGCTTTTGATGGCTCCGGTAACTTCCGGATGATCGACTTCTCCGGGATGACCCAGGCTGGCTGAAAGGTCGTAAGGGCCGACAAAAACCCCGTCCAGGCCGGGAACAGCGGCAATCTCTTGAATCTGTTCCACGGCTTGCCGTTGTTCCGCCTGCACCACGACCACGGTTTCCTGGTTGGCGCGCTGCATGTATTGAGCGAAATCCTTTCCGTATCCATGGGCACGCGCCAGCCCGACTCCCCGGCTGCCTTCCGGTGCATAGCGCGCCCAGGCAACCACTTGACGGGCATCTTCAGGGGAGTTGACCAGGGGAACGATAATGCCGTCGGCGCCGGTGTCGAGCGCCTGCTTGACCGCAATTTCGCTGGCGGAGGAGATACGCACCAGACTGGCGCAACGGTTCGCGGTGCCCTGGATGATACGCTGGACGTGAATGGACGACAGTGGGGCGTGCTCGGTGTCGATGCAGAGCCAGTCAAAGCCCGAAGCGGCCAGTATCTCTCCGCATTCCGGAATTCCCAGGGTTACAAAAATTCCACTCAGCAGTTCGCCTTGCAACAGCCGTTGCCGGAAAGTGGTCTTCATGGCAATACCTCCGTTTTGATTGTACGATGAGAAAGGTCCGGGGAGCAAGTGGTTTACGGCAGCGTGAGAGGAAAAAGCCCCTGGTTGTATTTATACTCTATGTGAGGCTTACATGCGGCTGACAAACTCGGCGATACTGTTGGGTTTATTGGTGCTGGGATGCGCTTCCCGTGACGGGCTTCCACCCGGCGGGGAAAATCAGTCCGGAGAACAGGAAATCCAAACCCGGCGACTCCGGCCCGATGACCTGGAATACCTGGGAGCCTTCCGCATGCCGCAAAACACTCCGGGCGATACCTGGGAGTGGAGCGGAGCCGCCGGCGGCCTGTCTTATCGTTGCGACGGCGATCCCCATGGAAAAATGGATGGCTATCCCGGATCGCTTTTCGCTACCGGACACGCCTGGCGCATGCAGGTGGCGGAAATTTCAATCCCCGCTCCGGAATTTCCGCTAAATCGGGATGCCGGATCATTGCCGCCGGCTGAAACCATCCAATCCTTTCATGCGGTACCGGGCCGGCTGATCGACGTGGAACGCATGGAGATCTTGAGGGCCGGCCTGGAATTTGTTCCCCGGGGAGTCGGCGGAACTGCCAGTCGCCTCTTTTTCTGCTGGGCTGAACATTTTCAGGATAACGGCCCTTCACATGGCAGTTGTGATCCCGATTTACCCGTTCCCGATACCGCCGGCCCCTGGTGGGTCAGCCAGGTGGACATCTACGCGGCCAACGACTACCTTTTTTCGATTCCCGAGCAATGGTCGATTCGCAATGCGCCCGGATGCTTCCTGGCCACGGGACGGTTCCGCGACGGCGGCTGGTCCGGCCAGGGACCGGTCCTGATTGCCCTGAATCCCGGAAACACCGACACCCCCCCCGCTCCAGGCGAAGCGTTGGACAACCGGCCTCTCATCCTTTACGACTCAAGTGAGACGGCCGGCGAGTCATCCCGCACCATGGAGGGTTATCATCATTCAGATGAATGGACGGGCGGCGCCTGGATAGATTACTCTCCGTTCAGGGCGGTTGTTTTCGTGGGCACAAAGGGCCGGGGAAATTGCTGGTACGGCGACCGCGACGGACCCTGCCAGGATTGCCGGGGGGAACGCGGGTGGTGGAGTGATCGCTTTGAGGGTGGAGTCCTTTTCTACGATCCGCACGAGCTTGAAGCCGTGGCCCGGGGCGAAGCCGCGCCCCATGATCCCCAACCCTACGCCTTCATGGTGGTGGACGAGGTGTTGCTCCATGTAGATTCCATACAGCAATGGCATCACCTGGGCCCATGCGCATGGGATCCGATTCATGGAATCCTCTATATATCGGAACCCATGGCCGATTACGCGCGCAGCGTCATCCATGCCTGGAAAATCAGGTAAAGAACCGAATTTCTTTTCCTACGTATAATGGCTGAACCCCATTTCACAGGAGGTAGGCGAATGTCCACACAGCGTCGTCGCCAATTTCTCAAAAACAGTGCTTACGGTATCATGGGCGCGGCGGCCGCACCCGTATTGGGCCTGCAAGCGAATCAGCGGCCGGATGGAAGTGACGGCCCGGTTTTGACGCCGAGCATCCGCGAGCATCGTCTGCTGGGTAGAACGGGTTTCAAGGTGTCCGATATCAGCGCCGGTTTCGTAAACAACGAAGCGGTGTTGAATGCGTTGCTGGACGCAGGGATCAACTACATCGATTCAGCGGAAAGTTACAACAACGAGACCCTGATCGGAAATGTATTGAAAAACCGGGATCGCAGCAAGTGCTTCGTAACCACCAAGTTGGAGATCAAGAAAGACCTGAGCCAGAAGGGCTTCTATGACCGGGCTCGCAAATGCCTGGGACGTTTGCAGATGGAGTACGTGGACTGCCTCATGATCCACAGTTGCGAAACCGTGGAAGCCGTCAAGACGCCGGGATTCCACGCCGCCATGGAACAATTGAAAAAAGAGGGTAGGCTCCGGCATGTGGGGCTTTCCAATCATGGCAGCAACCACGCCCTGGTTTCAAAAGATTCCATGCGGGATATCTGTTTGGCCGCCATCAAAGACGGCCGTTTCGACGTATTGCTGCTGGCTTATAATTTCGCCCAGGAAGACAACGGCGCGCGGGTATTGGAAGCGTGTCATACCCACGGCGTCGGGGCCACCTTGATGAAAGTCAACCCATACGGAAATTATCACCGCTTGAAAGATTACCTGGAAAAGGCTGAAAAGCAGGGGAAAAAAGTTCATCCATCCTATAGGGAAATGTATGAAAAGTTCAAGGCCAAGACGGAACGTGCCGGCGACTTCTTTGCCCGCTACGGCCTCAAGGGGACGGCGGAAATCCGCGCGGCGGCCATTCGCTTCTGCCTGAACAATCCACACGTATCAACGGTTTGCCGTTCTTTTCGTAATTTCGAGGATGTGGAGGCCCTGATTTCACTTTCCGGAACGCGGTTGGAATTGCCCGATCGCAAAGTGATCCGGGCTTTTAAACAGGACCTCACCCCCTTTTATTGCCGTCACGGTTGCAATGAATGTGAAAGCAGTTGCCCCCGCGAGGTACCTGTCAACACCGTAATGCGATATTTTCATTATTATGCGGCCGAAGAGCGCCAGAAGTATGCCATGAAATGCTATGCGCGCCTGGAAGGCGCCGGTGCGGCCGTTTGCGCGGATTGCAGAGGCCATTGCGAGCAAGCCTGTCCTCATGGTGTAGCCACCCGCTCCATGCTGGCGCTGGCCCACAACAAACTCTCCCTGTTTGCTTAAACCCGGGTCACCGGTTAGAGAGGTAGCAGTGCTTCCACCAGGCCCACCAGGAAGCCCAATATCGCGCCGGTAAATAGGATAAAGCGGATCTCCGGGCCGGAAGCTTGGCGGATGATCCGCTCCAATTGGGATAGGTCGGTGGCGGCAATTTTGTCCACCATGATTCTTTCCAGATCCGTGTCGTTCAGCGCCAGCTCCAGAATCTCTTCTTTAACGTAACCATCATTGTCGAACACGTAATGGTAGGTGAGTTGGCGCAGACCACGTGAAAGCAGGCGCCTGGCCAAGCGGGGCATGAGCGAAAGTTGACGGTCGACCAATCGGTTAATGCTGCGCCGGGCCTTGTCGCGATCCACCAGGCGGCGGATCTCTTTCGTGTTGAGCAGGTGGGTGCGAACGATCTGCGCCGTGTTGCGGGCAATCTCGGCTTTGCGTTTTTCCAGCAGTCCCTGGATGCCCAGCATGCGTTTGCGGGGGCGGAAAAGCAGGGTGATGGCGATCCAATTGGTCAGGTAACCCAGCAATGCGCCAACTATGGGGAAAACCAGAAGTCGCGGCCAATCGATCATGATTCTCTCTTTTCCGTCCCGTTCCAAAGAGACTATCACTATACCACAAGCCCGGATGCGGGTGAAACGCGGGTTCAGCGGACTTGACTTCCATGGTCTCGCCGGGGCATGATGGAAAACCATGAACAACGCTCCCGCCTCCGGTTCCAGTGGAAAGTTTCATTGCTTATGGCGGTCCCTGGTTAAGATCATGGCCGTACTGGTTTTTCTAACCCTGCCGTTCTGGTTTTCAACACTGGACATTGCCTTTCAGTCACTGTTTTTTCAACAGGGGTGGTATCTGGATGACAACCCGATTGTGCGCTTGCTGTACCGCTGGGGAACCCTGCCGGGTTTGGTGCTGGCATGTGGCGCACTGGCGCTGCTGGTTCGCAACCGCAACGGCGAACGTCAACGTGAATGGAGGCGGGCGGCGGCCGCCTTATTGCTGACCCTGTTTCTGGGGCCGGGCCTGCTGATCAACGGTATCTCCAAAAAGTACACAGGGCGTCCGCGGCCCCGGGAAATCGTGACTTTTGGAGGCAACTGGGAGTACCGCCATGTTATGGATTTCGGTGTTCCCGGCAGGGGGCACTCGTTTCCAGCCGGCCACCCCTCCACGGGATTTCTGTTGTTTTCTCTCTACTATTCGTTCCGGTCCCATCATCCGCGGCGTGCCCGCACCTGGTTGGCCGCGGGCGCTCTGTACGGCGGTGTCATGGGCGTAGGCAGGATTGTTCAGGGAGCGCACTTCCTTTCGGACGTGATCTGGTCCGGGGGGATGACTCTTCTGATGGCCCGCATCGCCCATGCCTGGACCGGGGGGGACCAACCGGGAGTCGCCTGGAACCGTCTGGGACGGGGGCTGGGGCGAACCACGCGCATGGTCACCGGTCTTGTGGTGCTGGGTGTTTTGGTTCTGGGTATTCTGGCCGCAACGCCTTTCAACCTCAATTCCCGTTTGCCTTTGTCAGGAACGCGTGCCCTGGTTTTGGACCTGGATTCGGCACACGTGCGCATTTTTTCCGGAAAAGAATCAAAAATCCGCGTGGATGCACGCGGTTTTGCGCCTCCGTTCAGTCAGTGTCGCCTGGTTTGGGGAGGCATCACGTCGGACCGGGTATTGAAAATCCGCCGCAGTGGATTCTTTTTTGAACTGAATGTCGATGTACAGATCACCCTGGGCGCGGATTTTGACGGAGATCTCCTGGTACGTTGCGGCCGGGGGGATATCAGTGTAAAGAAAGGGGTGTCCGCCGGGCGGATTCTGCTGGAAACCGGAGATGGAAAGCTGAGTTGGTCCGGAGACGGTTCTTGCCGCGAAGTTTTGCTGCGCAGCAGGCGGGGCGATATTCAGGTCACCACATCGAATCTTCCAAAGCAATTGGTGGTAACGGCACAACTTGGCGTGGCCGGGCTCTTTCGCGATCTGCAACAGGGGGGGCTGATGCTGGAACCAGCGGCTGGAGTCGCACCAACATGGTTTGTGCGGCAGGCGGACGAAAGGGCTGTTGTCGTTTCCGCCCCTTCCATCCGTTTCCTGTAAACTATAAACTGGGGACGGTGCTTGTAAGTATGTAAATGTAGACAAAGTTGGAGAGTTGGAGAGTTGGAGAGTTGAAAAGGGAAGAAGTCCAAAAAGTTAAAAGTCGAAAGTAAAAACAAGAAACCTCAATGTGTTTTTCTACTTTCTACGTTCTACAAAATCTTTCAGGAGCCCTTACGGTCCCTCCCGAGGCCTTCTTCATTCGACATTCTCTAACCTAGCAGCAAAATGACTGATGATGGGCCTTTTGATAAATTTTTCATTATTCGGAGCCGGAAGGGCGAAGGGCCGATGGCTGGTGGTGAGAGTTTAATCCGAAACGGGAAAATGGATCAGCACAAAGGGATCGGAAGCGCCTTCAGGAGGGTATTGTTCGAAAACCGGCGCCTCAGTGTCCCGGGTTTCTCCGCTTTCCGGCAACCAGTTTTCCAGGATGGCGTGGTAAACAGAGTCCACCTGGTGCGGCATGCAACGGAACACGGCATAACGCGCTGCGGGAATTTCACGTACCATCAGGCCCGCCGGGGTTGTATGCGCTTTGCGAACCGCCATGCCGGCGTGGTAATCGAAGCCTTCTCCGCCATTCACGGAGAAACGGACACCGTAATAGGAACGGTCCGTACTTAGGGGCAAGACCTGGTCATGATGGGATTCGAACTGGCGCCAGACCTGTTCAACGGATGCACTGACGGAGTTGCCGCCGAATATCCGCCTGACGATTCCCATCACCAGGAACGCCGGGCGCCGAAACCAAGTAACTTCCATGATATCTCTCCCTGCCGTCCGGTTCCGCTCCACTATGCGGATAAACCAGAACCATATTTTACTCCGCGAAAAAGAAAATGCCAATCCCGGCAAAGTCGGAAACAGCAATAGTGTGGAATTAGTGCTCCAATTCTGATAATATGAATCGCGGTTCCGTTTTTCCGCGGGACCCTGCGACCTGGAGTCCACAGCTGGTGAGAAGAATGACTATGCGCACCGGCACAAGGAAAGGAGGTGTGATGTCGCATATTGGTGCCTATGAAGAGAGGGTGAAAAACTTTGATTGGTCCCTGGCCGAAAAGGAATTGGAATATACCAATGGGGATGTACTCAACATTGGCTGGTATTGTTCCGATCGCATCTGCAACATGGGCAAGGGGGATAAGACGGCCCTGATCTGGGAGGGCCTCGGTGGGGCGGAAAAGCGATATACATTTCACGATGTCCGCCGGGCCAGCAACACCATCGGGGCGTTTCTGCGCAAACTGGGTGTGCAGGCGGAGGACCGGGTCTGTCTGTTCATGGACAAGATTCCTGAACTGTACATGGGTTTCCTCGGCGTGTTGAAAATCGGGGCCATCGCCCAGCCGCTCTTTTCCGCTTTCGGCGATGAGTCATTGCATGTTCGCCTGGATAACGCGGAAGCAACCGCAATTATCACTCAGCGCAAACACGTGGGCAAAGTTCGCAAGATCCTGGACAAGATGCCCTATCTGAAACATGTAATCATCGTGGATCACGACGGCAAAAAGGAGTTGCGCGAAAGGGAGACGGTGTTTTCGTTGCGGGAAGCGGAGCCGGTAGACGAACTGGTGATTCATCCCACCCGGGCTGAATCGCCATCGGTGCTTCATTATACCTCGGGTACCACCGGACAGCCCAAGGGCGTCAAGCATGTGCATTACTCTCTCATCTCCCAGTACCTGACCACCAAGTGGGTGCTCGACCTGCGGGATGACGATGTGTATTGGTGCACCGCGGACCCGGGTTGGGTGACGGGAACATCCTACGGTATTATCGGACCCTGGAGCCTGGGCGTTACCCAATGCGTGCTGGATACGGGATTCAACCCGGAATCCTGGTACCGTTTCATTGAAAAGAACCGCATTACCGTCTGGTACTCTGCGCCCACGGCAATCCGTTCGCTGATGAGGGCCGGTGAGGAGATCATTAAAAAATACGACCTGTCCAGCCTGCGTCACCTGGCATCCGTGGGCGAACCGTTGAACGCCGAAGCCGTTGTATGGTCCGAGCGCGTGTTTGCCCTGCCTTTTCACGATACTTACTGGCAAACCGAAACGGGATCCATGATGCTCACCAACTTTCCCGGCATGAAGATCAAACCGGGTTCGATGGGAAAGCCGTTCCCGGGAATCACCGCCACCGTGCTGGATCCCGATACTTTCGAGCAGGTGCGCGAAAACAGCCGGCCCGGCTTGATCGGCTTCAAGCCCGGTTGGCCGGCCATGATGCGCACCTATTGGAAAAACGAGGCCACTTACCGGCAGAAGTTTCAAAAAGGCTGGTACATTCCCGGCGACCGTGCCACCATTGACGCCGACGGCTATTTCTGGTTCATCGGTCGCGATGATGACGTCATCAACACCGGCGGGCACCTGGTCAGCCCCTTCGAGGTGGAATCCGCCCTGCTGGAGCACGAGGCCGTGGCGGAATCCGCGGTGGTGGCCAAGCCCGATGACGTGAACATGGAAGTGGTCAAGGCGTTTATCAGCCTGAAACCGGGCTATGAGCCCGGCCCGGACCTGGAACTCAAGATCATGAACTTCATTCGCAAGAAATTATCGCCGTTGGCCATGCCCCAGGAGATCGAGTACGTGGACTCACTGCCCAAGACCCGCAGCGGCAAGATCATGCGCCGCCTGCTTCACGCCCGGGAATGGGGTGAAGAGATCGGCGACACGTCAACCCTGGAAGATGATTGATCCGCCTCGAGGCGGATCGTCTGGATAAACCAAACAAATAAGGAGAACAGTGATGGCGGAAATGAAAGACATCGTTTTGGAATATGTGCGAGAAGAGTACATGGAAGATGAAGAAGAAGAATTGAACTACGATACCCCCCTGATTTCCGGAGGCATCGTGGATTCATTTTCCATGGTTTCTTTGAAGCGATTCCTGGAAAACAAGTACAACATTCAGATTCCCGATGAGAAGGCCACTCCGGAAGCGTTTGATACGGTCAACTCGATCGTGGCCCTGGTTCAAGAACACGTCAAGTAACGGGAGGGCAAATGGCTTACAGTGACAGAGTCAAGGGAGTTTATCGCGAGCAACTGGACGAGATCCGCGAAAAGGGCCTTTTCAAGCAGGAACGGTTTATCCATTCCGCGCAGGCGGCGGATATCGAAGTGGAGTTTCCCAAGGGAGCAGACGTTCGCAAGGTGATCAACATCTGCGCCAACAACTACCTGGGACTATCCAGCCATCCCGACGTGGTGAAAGCGGCTCACGAGGGATTGGACAGCCGTGGGTACGGTATGTCGTCCGTGCGTTTTATCTGTGGCACGCAGGACATTCACCGCGAACTGGAAAACAAGATGACCGAGTTCCTGGGAACGGAAGACACCATCCTTTTCCCCTCCTGCATGGATGCAAACGCCGGTGTATTCGAGGCCGTTCTCACCAGTGACGATGTGATGATTTCCGACCGCCTGGTACACGCATCCATTATCGACGGTATGCGCCTGTGCGGTGCTCAGCACGACACTTTCAAACACTCCAACGTGGAGCACCTGGAAAAGAAGTTGCAGTTGCATGCGGATAAACGGTTGAAGATGGTGATCAACGACGGGGTCTACTCCATGGACGGAGACGCGGCCAAGCTGGATGAGATCGCTGAGCTGTGTGAGAAATACGATGCCATGCTCTTCGTGGACGATTCCCATGCTTCCGGCTTTATAGGCAAGACCGGCCGCGGCACCCATGAGAAGTGCGGCGTAATGGGCAGAGTGGATATCATCACCACTACTTTCGGCAAAGCGCTGGGCGGAGCTTCGGGCGGCTGCGTGTCAGGCCGCAAAGAGATCGTGGAAATGTGCCGCCAGAAAGCGCGCCCCTACCTGTTTTCCAATACCATCGCCCCGGTGGTGGTTTCCGGCGTGCTGAAGGTTCTGGACATTCTCTCAGCCAGCACGGAGCGCAGAGACAAACTGGAAGCCAATACCGCCTATTGGCGCAAAGGCCTGACGGAAGCCGGGTTCGTGCTCAAGGAAGGAGATACGCCCATCGTGCCGGTGATGCTCTTCAATGCCAAGCTGGCCCAGGATGTTTCCCGGGACCTCTACGAAGAAGGCATTTACGCCATCGGTTTCTTTTTCCCGGTGGTTCCCAACGGTCAGGCGCGCATCCGCACCCAGATATCCGCGGGCCACGAGATTCACCACCTGGACAAAGCGCTGGACGCCTTTCGCAAGGTGGGCGCAAAACACGGCATCCTGGGGCTCAGCAAGCAGGAAATCATCGACAAATTCGGTTTGTAACTCGAAGGCGGACTCGCCGCAAAAAAGTATCCGCAAATGGATCTAAAGGTTATGGCGGGGCACGGTGAGGTTATGATGGGATCGCGATGGCGGCGTGCGTTTGTTTCCGGGCTGTTGGCGGGCCTGTTGCTGCTTTTTTCCTGGTTAGAGGCCAATCCACCGCAATGGGAACTGAGCCTGGTTTCCCGCTATATCTGGCGCGGCTTCGACCTCAATCCCGAGAACCGGCCTGCTCTGCAACCATCCGTAACCGTTCCCCTGGGTGGGGGAGGCTTGTCGCTCAACCTCTGGGGGAGTTTTTCACTGGTTGACCGCGACTTGGACGAAATCGACCTGACCCTGGCATGGGATTTTTCCCTAGGGAATCGTTTCGATGTTTCGCTGGGCGTGGTGCAATACGGCTGGTATTTTTCGCGCAGCTTTTCGTGGCGCGAACATACGTCGCGGGAGTTTTTTGTCAGCCTGGAAATGCCCCGTGCAGCATTGCGTCCATCGTTCTCGTTCTACTGGGACGTGGCCAACGGCAGCGGCCTCTACGCCCTGCTGGGGATCGCATACCGTGATGAACTCTGCTGCGGCCGTGAACTGGAGCTCTCAGCCTCACTGGGGTATAACCACCGCCAATGGGTCGCTCAATCGGGGTTCAGCGACCTGAACTTCGCCATCTCTATGCCCCAACGCGTCTGCCGGGTCACTGTTACTCCCTTCGCGCATTTGACCGTTGTTCTCATGGATGCCGTCAATCCCGATACAAATGTTGAGATATGGGGAGGTGTTTCCATCACCTGGGATCAGTGAGCGCTTTTTCCAAGCGAAAAGGCAGCCAATTTGTGGCGCCTTGTGAATAGATTCCTTTTGAGATAGAGTCCCACTTTACACCAATTCATTGGCTTGTGATTGACCGGGTTGGGGAGGAATGAGATGGAAATCAGAATGGTTGTGGTTGGCCTGTATTGCCTGCTGATTGTTGCCGTCGGAGTCATCGGTATGCGCCGGACCCATTCTTTTGCGGATTTCTTTCTGGCGGGAGGTAAAGTCGGCCCCTGGATGTCCGCTTTTTCATACGGCACCGCCTACTTTTCCGCGGTTGTCTTTATCGGTTTTGCCGGCAACGTCGGCTGGAATTTCGGCTTGTCCGGCCTGTGGATTGCCCTGTTCAACGCTTTCCTGGGAGTACTGGGCGTATGGGGGTTGCTGGGCTGGAAGATCAAGCAGGTGTCCACCCGGCTCCAGGTCAGCACCATGAACGAGTACCTGGAGCGTCGCTACGATTCCCCTTTCCTCAAACTTTTCGCATCAATTGCGGTTTTTGTGTTCCTGGTTCCCTATTCCGCGGCCGTGTTCAAGGGCCTGTCTTACCTGTTCAAATCCAATTTCAATGTGGAGTATTGGCAGGCCCTGGTGTTCATGGGGATCCTCACCGGCCTGTACATGGTCATGGGCGGATACAAATCCATGGCCATGATCGATACCGTGTTCGGCATCATCATGACTGTCGGGGTCGTGGTTTTACTCTTTTTCACCCTGGACAAAGGCGGTGGTTTGGACGGGATCCTTTCCCAACTCCGCGACATTCCCCAAGTCGGCTCCCGGCTTGCCGGAGTGATCGGACCGCCGGGATGGTGGCCCCTGTTCTGCCTGGTATTCCTGACCAGTGTGGCGCCCTTCGCCATGCCCCACCTGGTGCAGAAGTTCTACGCCATCCGCGACCGGCGCGCCATCCGCCACGGAAAAATCGCCTCTACATTCTTTGCCGTCCTGATCGGCGGATCCGCCTATTTTCTCGGCGCCACCACGCGCGTGTTTCTCAGCCCGGAAAAAAATCCGCTGGCTTTCAAGAACGGTGTTCCCCAGGTCGATATCCTGATGCCTGAGTTGTTGACGCGCGTGATCCCCGAGTCTCTTTCCGTAATCATCCTGTTGCTGATCCTGTCGGCATCCATGTCCACCCTGGCCGCCCTGGTACTGGTCTCCAGCTCTTCGTTTGCCAAGGACTTTTATGGCGGATTCATTAACAAGTGTATATCGGACCGCAACCTCACCCGGCTCATGCGCGTGGCCAGCAGTGGCTTTATCTTGATCTCGGTGCTTCTGGCCTACCTTGATTTGAAAACCATCGTAGCCATCCTGGGGATCTCCTGGGGCGCCATCGGGTCCACTTTCCTGGGTCCGTTTGTGTGGGGGTTGTTCAGCAAACGCGCCACCCGTGCCGCGGCGAAAATCAGCGCTTTTATAGGGCTCACAACCTGCCTGGTACTTCACTACGGTTTTCAGCGTGCCTCCCCGGAAGCCGGAACCATCGGCATGCTGGTATCGCTGTTAATTCCGCCTGTGGTGTTCCTGTTTCAGCACGCCCGGAAAAGTGAGCAAAAAAACACTGTGGCTGAGTGACCACAAGGCTTTACGCCACCCGGTCCCAACGCCAACGAAAGCTTCGGGCACAATACATGGGAAAATTGTTTGTTTTGGATCTATTGCGTTTTGTGTGGGTAAATACATATTGGGAATCAGTAAGCAGTTGTGAGGAAGAGAACCTTTGTTTTATACGCTTACCTGGAAAATCAGTTGTTGGCGGTTAATCCTGTAGCAGCTCCAGAATGCGTTTCAACAGTGCCGGGTCATCGGGGAACTGCCCGGCCGCGGGCAACCGTTTCAGCAGTTCGCCCCAGTTGGGATTGCGGGCAAAGACTTTACGGAAAAGGGGGAGGCTCTCTTCCACCCGGCCGGAGGCCGCCAGCAGGGTGGCGGGCCAGAACATCAATTCCGGGTTGTCCGGGTAGATCTCCATGGCCCGGGAATAGGCCTCCAGGGCAAGGTCAACCTTTTTTTCCGCCAGGTATTCGTCCCCTCGGTTCATGTGGCGGTAGGCCTTGGCAATGCGGATCAGCCGTTTCAGTTCCTTTAGGGGCCGGGAGTGGTCTTCTACGCGCAGGTCGAACAGCCGTCCCTTCCAGGGCACCCCGAAGGATTCCCCGGCAACCACGATGATGGCTGCCGACTGTTTGCCGCGGATATCCCCTTTTTCCGCTTGGGCCGCCTCTAAAGCCGCCATCAGGCGGTCCACCAACGAACCTTTCGTGGTTTCATAGGCGGCGGCCATGGCCGCGGGAACCGTATCTTTTTCCATCATGTTGGCTTGACAGGAGTATCCGTCTCCAGTTTGATGACCGGCGGCGGCGATACAACTATTACCGGTATGGACGGCCACGTCCCCGCATGCGTTGATCATGGCCACTTGGCGCACTTCGGGATGCGAATCGGCTTTCAGCAAACCGCTCAAGGCCTGTTGAGGGGACTTGCCGCTACGCATGAGGCGCAGACCCAGCGGACCGTAAGATGGGTCCACAAAGGACTGGGTGGCCACCGCTCCCACACCGGCCTCCGCCCAGCAAACGATCGATCCCACCGAAAACCAGTGGGATTGAACGGCCACACCGATCTCACCGGTATCGGCGTCGCGCGCCACGATGGAATAGGTGGAAACCAGTGGCTCCGCCTGCTCAGCGGCGGCATGCGGAACCAGGCACAATCCCATTAACACAAACGCAACAGTTGATTTTTTCATTACGCGATTCCTCCCTTTGCTTTTACCCTCACTCCGGATTCAGGCCGACAAGCCCCAGTATACCTGGATTGAAACAAAGAAACCAGTTCTAATGCGGGCAGCAGCGGCGGCTGAAACTTTTCAACGCGTCCAGGTTATGGGCATCAGAACCGCTTGTGGTTGTTAGGTTGAAGCGATTGGCCAGAGCGCGCACGTACTGCACCATGTCCTGTTCGCTTTCCTGGTCGGGGAAGCGGCTGCAGTCGGGGTTGTGCGGCTGCCAATAGGGGTAATCCGTTTCCAGGCCTTTCAGCCCGTCTTTCACCATCTTTTCAACCAGTGATTCCAGTTCGAGTCCGTCTTTGCACAGGTAGCCGGGGTGGGCCAGAACCGGACTCCCCCCGGCACGCAAAATAAGCCCGATGGCTTCCGGCAGGTCAGGTCGCTCCACGCGTACGTCTACTGGAGCGCTCTGTTCAAGTAAGTCTTTAAATGTCTTGTAATTCTCTACCAATCCGGCTTTGACCAGGAAATGGAACAGATGGGGTTTCATCACGGTATCGCGTTCAGAAAGAAAAATCGCATCCAGGTCCACAACCTGTTTGCGAAAGTGGGTATTGAGGGCTTGCGCCTGGAGTTGAATCCGTTGCCGGCGCTGCTCCTGAATCCGGTCAAGATGCCTGTTCAGTTCCGGATGATCGATGTCGATGCCGTACCCCAGCAAGTGAACTTCCCTGCCCTGGTAGTTTGTATCCAGCTCAATTCCCGGCACCAGTTCCATACCCTGCAGGCGGGCCGCGTCAAATGGATCGCCCTCAAAGTTGCGGTAGGCACCGACGGCATCGTGGTCGGTAATGGAAATGCGTTTCAGTTGCAGGCGAGCGGCCGCTTCAAGGATCTCCGATGTTGTGTTTTTCCCGTCTGATACCAGGCTGTGAATGTGTAGGTCGGTAAGTGGTTCCATTCCATATTTTATCACATTCACTGAATCTCTGCCAACCGGCCGCGAGTGTTCGCGGTATTTCTCAACGGAGTTGCGCAGTTGCCCGTGAAAGGGTCTTCGGGTACAATGCGGGCATGAACGCCAACCCTGATTCCGGAAGCGTGGAAATTCGCAATGTCTGTGTGTTCTGCGCTTCGAGTTCCCGCGCTCCGGCCGAATACCTGCAAGCCGCCCACGAGCTGGGGGGAATCCTGGCCGGCGAAGGTTGGGGGGTTATTTATGGGGCCGGGGG